>CAKAPZ010000001.1 GCA_916720015.1 uncultured Atopobium sp.
GGCTTGTTGACATGTGGCTTTCATCAGCGTAAAGTACTTCCCTGCGTAATTCCAAGGGGACAGTGCTGTGTCGCCTTTCGAATATGTAAAACTGCAGGTAGATAGGTATAAGAAGGAGAAGATCTTGCCTACTATTAACCAGCTCGTACGTAAGGGCCGCGTGAGCGTCAAGTCAAAGTCCAAGAACGCCGCTCTTCAGCACAACCCACAGAAGCGTGGTGTTTGCACCCGCGTTTTCACCACTACGCCAAAGAAGCCTAACTCAGCACTCCGTAAGGTTGCTCGTGTTCGTCTTGTTAATGGCATTGAGGTAACCGCTTACATTCCTGGTGAGGGCCACAACCTCCAGGAGCACTCCATTGTTCTGGTTCGTGGCGGCCGTGTCCGTGACCTTCCTGGTGTTCGTTACAAGGTTGTTCGCGGTGCCTTCGACTGCGCAGCAGTTCAGAATCGTGCTCAGGGCCGTTCCCGTTACGGCACTAAGCGTGCTAAGTAATCACGTCCACTACTCGAACTAGTTCTTAGGAGATTAATATGCCGCGTCGCGCAGCAGCAGTACGTCGTGAGGTTATGCCTGACGCCGTCTACAACAATCGTCTGGTAACCCAGCTCATTAACAAGGTCCTTCTCGACGGCAAGAAAGCAACCGCAGAGCGCATTGTCTACGGTGCATTTGACATCGTCGCAGAGAAGACTGGCGAGGATGCCCTCACTGTCTTCAAGAAGGCTATGGATAACATTCGCCCAACACTCGAGGTTAAGCCTAAGCGTGTTGGTGGCGCTACTTACCAGGTTCCAATGGAGGTCAACTCCCGCCGTGCAACTACTCTTGCTATCCGCTGGATGGTCACTTTCAGCCGTAGCCGTAAAGAGAAGACCATGGCAGAGCGTCTTGCAAACGAGATCATCGACGCAACTAACGGCGTAGGTGCATCCGTCAAGCGCCGTGAGGACCTGTACAAGATGGCTGAGGCCAACCGCGCCTTCTCCCACTACCGCTTCTAGTCGGAATTCAGGAGTAGCAAACAAATGGCTAAGACTAAGTACAATCTTAAAGACCTCCGCAACATCGGCATCATGGCTCACATCGATGCTGGTAAGACCACCACTACGGAGCGTATTCTTTACTACACCGGTAAGACCCACAAGATTGGTGAGGTCCACGACGGTGCAGCAACCATGGACTGGATGGTTCAGGAGCAGGAGCGCGGCGTAACCATTACTTCCGCAGCTACCACTTGCTTCTGGAAAGACCACGTCATCCAGATCATCGACACCCCAGGTCACGTTGACTTTACCGCTGAGGTTGAGCGTTCTCTTCGTGTTCTGGACGGCGCAGTTGCAGTCTTCGACGCAGTTGCAGGCGTTCAGCCACAGTCCGAGACCGTTTGGCGTCAGGCAACCAAGTACGGCGTACCTCGTATTGCATTCATCAACAAGTTTGACCGCGTAGGTGCAGACTTCTTCCGTGCAATCCAGACCATGCGTGACCGCCTTGGCGCAAACGCAATTGCAGCTCAGGTCCCAATGGGCGCTGAGTCCAACTTCTGGGGTCTTATCGACCTTGTTACCAACACTGCATGGGACTTCAAAGAGGATGCTAAGGGCATGATTTACCCTGAGCCACTCGACGAGATTCCTGCAGAGTTTGTAGAGATTGCAGCAGAGAAGCGTGAAGAGCTTCTTGAGGCAGCATCTGACTTCTCCGAGGAGCTCATGATGGCTGTTCTCGAGGGCGAAGAGGTTGACGTTGAGACCCTTAAGGGCGCTCTTCGTGCTGGCGTTCTTGCTGGCGAGATTAACCCTGTCTTCGTTGGCTCTGCTTACAAGAACAAGGGTATCCAGGAGCTTCTGGACGCAGTCATCGACTTCCTCCCAAGTCCACTGGACGTTCCAGAGATTGACGGTGTCACTCCTAAGGGTGACGAGGCAGTTCGTCACGCAGACATTAAGGAGCCTTTCTCCGCTCTTGCATTCAAGATTATGACTGACCCTTATGTTGGTAAGCTTACCTACATTCGTGTTTACTCTGGTCAGGCTGAGGCTGGTTCTTACGTTTACAACTCCGTCAAGGACAACCGCGAGCGCTTTGGCCGCATCCTTGAGATGAACGCAAACGACCGTGTTGACCGTGAAGAGTGCTCCGCAGGCGACATCGTTGCATGCGTTGGTCTGAAGAACACCACTACTGGTGATACTCTTTGTGACGAGAAGAACCCAATCATCCTTGAGTCCATCAGCTTCGCAGATCCTGTTATCGACGTTGCTGTTGAGCCTAAGACTAAGGCTGAGCAGGAGAAGATGTCCATCGGTCTTGCTAAGCTTGCTGAAGAGGATCCAACCTTCCAGGTTCACACTGATCACGAGACCGGCCAGACCATCATTGCTGGTATGGGCGAGCTTCACCTTGAGATTATTGTTGACCGTCTCCGTCGTGAGTTTAAGGTTGAATGCAATGTTGGTAAGCCACAGGTTGCTTACCGTGAGACTGCTGGTAAGGCAGTAAGCCATGCTGAGGGCAAGTTTGTCCGTCAGTCCGGTGGTAAGGGTCAGTATGGCCACGCAGTCATCGATCTTGAGCCACAGGAAGAGGGCAAGGGCTACGAGTTTGTCAACGCTATCGTTGGTGGTGTCATTCCTAAGGAGTACATCCCATCTATCGATAAGGGCATCCGCGAGGCTCTTGAGAACGGTGTCATTGCTGGTTACCCAGTAGTTGACATCAAGGTCACCCTTGTTGACGGTTCTTACCACGAGGTCGACTCTTCTGAGGCAGCATTTAAGATTGCTGGTTCTATGGCAATTAAGGATGCTCTCAAGAAGTCCAATCCTATCCTTCTCGAGCCAGTTGAGTCTGTTGAGGTTGAGACACCTGAGCAGTACATGGGCGACGTTATGGGTAACCTTTCTTCCCGTCGTGGCAAGATTGAGGGTATGGACGATCGTATGGACGCCAAGGTCATCCGCGCTAAGGTGCCTCTTGGTGAGATGTTCGGTTACGCAACCGACCTTCGTTCCCAGACCCAGGGCCGTGCGAGCTACACTATGCAGTTCGATTCTTACGAGCCCGTTCCTAACGCTGTACGCGAAGAGATTGTCGCCAAAAACGGCGGCTCCGCATCCTAGTAAACGACCACGAGCTCTAGCTCATGTATGGAGGTACCCAAAGTGTCAAGCCAGAAGATCAGGATTCGCCTCAAGGGCTATGATCACGAGGTCATTGATCAGTCCGCTAAGCTGATTGTTGACACCGCACAGAAGACAGGTGCGCGTGTTTCCGGTCCTATCCCTCTGCCAACCGAGCGTAACCTTTACACGGTTATCCGCTCCCCACACAAGGATAAGGATTCCCGTGATCAGTTTGAGATGCGTACTCACAAGCGTCTCATCGATATTCTCGACCCAAGCGCTTCTACCGTTGATTCGCTTATGCGTCTCGACCTTCCAGCTGGTGTCGATATCGAGATCAAGCTCTAAGCATACGGTTTAATCCAACGTGCAAACCCTCCTGCGCATCTCCGCGCGGGAGGGTTTTTGCGTGGATCCACGTCCCGCTTGCGCCTGATTTGCTCCAAGCCTGATTTCTGCAAAGAATCTGTAAATTCTGCCTAAAAACATTAAAGAATCTGTGGATTTGCCTGATTTTACAAAAGAATCGGTGGCTCAAATACAGATTCTTTGCACTTTTCAGGCAGGGTTTAAAGCGTGTCCGAGCTCACCCTTTCAGGGAGCCTGATGTTATCGTCATGTCTGAACAATTTGCCGGAAAAGTGCGTTAAGTCTGAGCGATTTGCCTGTTTTTCTCGCCAAGTCTGAGTAAATTTGCTCAGACATGATGAACTTTTTAGGCTGGCTAATGCAGGAGCACGTTACTTTACAGAGTAAAAGGTATGTTTAGCGAGAAACCCGTAGAATAGGAAAGCGAATGCCTTTACAGCTCACAGGAGAAGAGATGAAGGAAAGCTCGCAGAACATAAGTGGTCAGCAAAATGCAAGTAGCCAGCTAAACACCGGCTGCTCGGTAAACGCTTACCCAAATTGCTGCCGTATGACAAAAATCCTTTTTGTGTGTCACGGAAATATCTGCAGGTCAACAATGGCACAGTACGTCATGCAGGACTTTGTCGAGAAAAATGGTCTCGCAGACTCGTTTGTCATCGACTCAGCCGCAACCTCTACAGAAGAGATTGGTAATCCAGTTGATCCTCGTACGCGACGCAAGCTTCAACAAGAGGGAATTTATTGCGGCAATCATCGCGCGAGGCAGATGACGCGCGCAGATTACGAGAACTTTGATTACCTCATTGGAATGGACCACAATAACCTGCGCAACATGATGCGTATGCTTAAGAATGATCCACTTGGAAAGGTTTCGCTGCTCCTTGATTGGACAGAGAAGCCTCGTGATATTGCGGATCCATGGTATTCAGGAAATTTTGATCTGACGTATGAGGATGTTACCGAGGGTTGCGAAGTATTGCTCAGGAAACTTTTGGCAAGGTAATTTCGGCAGCCTGATTTTAGTGAAGTTATTTTCGCGGATTGTTTTTACAAAATTTTTTGAAAAAACTTTTCAAAATTACTTGGGTTTCTCGCCAATGGATACGCCCGGGTCAGCGGTTTGACCTCGCAAAATAGGGGAGAAGAAAGATCTCGCAGCTAGAAGGTATCAAACGGTCTTCACAAAGCGTTCATCTTTTAGAGATTTTAGGCTTGTTTCTTGTCAAAAATGAGTGTAAAGTAGACGGGCTGCTCAAACAGGACAATTATGTCTAAAGGCAGTATGTACAGGACGTGGTCCGCTGGGGAAGAGTACCCGATGTGCTCTCAAGGTCCCATGACCACCGAAGGTTAGGAAAGAGCATGGTTAATACCATCCTCGGCCGCAAGCTGGGCATGACCCAGGTATGGGACGAGAACGACAACGTCGTTCCTGTTACCGTCGTTCTTGCTGGCCCCTGCACCGTTTCACAGGTAAAGACTGTTGAGACGGACGGCTACAATGCCGTACAGATTGGCTTCGGCGACATCTCCGAGAAGCATGTCAACAAGCCAATGGCTGGTCACTTCAAGGCACAGGGCGTCGAGCCAATGCGTTACCTCCGCGAGGTCCGCGTTGAGGATGCTTCTGAGCACAAGACCGGCGATGTTGTCACAGTTGCTGACTTCTCTGAGGTCACCGCTGTTGACGTAACAGGCACTTCTAAGGGTAAGGGTTTCCAGGGTACCGTTAAGCGCTGGAACTTCTCTCGCGGTCCAATGACTCACGGTTCTCGTAACCAGCGTCGTCCAGGTTCCATTGGTCAGTGCGCATACCCTGCACGCGTTCGTAAGGGCCTTCACATGTATGGTCACATGGGCGCAGAGCGCGTTACGGTCAAGAACCTTAAGCTTGTCCGCGTTGATGCTGAGCAGAACCTCATGCTTATCAAGGGTGCTGTTCCTGGCGGCAAGAATGCCCTCGTCCAGGTCCGCATGGCCTAAGGGCCTTTAGGCAAACACTTAGGCTAACAAGGAGACAACATGTCCAAGTATGAGATTAAGAACGTAGAGGGAAAGAAGGTCGGCGACGCCGAGCTCTCCTCTGACGTCTATGGCATTGAGCCAAACATCCCTGTTGTGCACCAGGTTGTAGTCTGCCAGGACGCATCCGCACGTCAGGGTACCCACTCTACAAAGAACCGTCACGAGGTATCCGGCGGTGGCGTTAAGCCTTACCGTCAGAAGGGTACTGGTCGTGCTCGCCAGGGTTCTATTCGTGCTGGTCAGTGGACTGGTGGTGGCGTCATCTTTGGACCTACCCCTCGTTCACACGCACGTCGTATTAACAACAAGATGGTCAAGCTTGCTATGAGGTCCGTCCTCTCCGGCAAGGTTGCAGACTCCGAGCTTGTCCTCGTTGACTCTCTCGAGTTTGCTCAGCCTTCCACCAAGCAGGCAAAGGCTGCACTTCAGAACCTCGGTATTGAGGGTAAGCGCGTTACCGTCATCGTCCCAGACGACGACGTCAACACCTACCTCTCTTTCCGCAACCTTCCTAAGGTTTCAATCTTCGGCGTTTCTGAGGTTACTACTCGTTTCCTGATCGACAACGGCGCACTTGTTATGTCCGCTGATGTCGCTAAGCAGCTTGGGGAGGTGCTCGCATAATGAACTCTCCTTATGAGGTCATCATTCGTCCTATCGTTTCAGAGCGTGCTTTCGATCTGATGGAGCAGGGCAAGTACACTTTTGAGGTTGCTCGTAACGCAGGTAAAGAAGAGATTGCTGCAGCTGTAGAGAAGCTCTTCTCTGTACACGTCACCAAGGTAAACACACTTTCTGTTAAGCCAAAGAACAAGCGTGTACGTTATCAGCAGGCAGGCAAGACCCGCCAGTGGAAGAAGGCTATTGTTACCCTCGCTGCTGGTGAGACTATCGAGATCTTCGGTAAAAACTCTGCTGAGTAAGGTTTTTCTCCCGTGCCTCTTTTGAGGTACGGGTTCGTATGCCGCGCATAGTAGATACGCGCGGTACCGTGGTAATCCGGTGTTAGCTCGACTTTCCCTTAAGCGGGCTAGCCAACGGAGAAGAAAGGGATACTGTTTATGGCAGTTAGGCATCTAAAGCCAACAAGCGCAGGCAGGCGCTTCCAGACAATCTCAGACTTTGCTGAGATTACAACTGATAAGCCCGAGAAGTCCCTTCTCGAGCCTCTGCCAAAGAAGGCTGGCCGCAACAACAATGGCCGCATCACTACCCGTCACCAGGGTGGTGGCCACAAGCGCCAGTACCGTCGTATCGACTTCAAGCGTCGCAAGGATGACATCCCAGCTAAGGTCGCTACTGTTGAGTACGATCCTAACCGTTCCGCTCGTATTGCTCTTTTGCACTATACAGACGGCGCAAAGGCATACATCCTTTGCCCAGAGGGCCTGAGCGTCGGTGACACCGTTCTTTCTGGTACCAAGGACATCGACATCAAGCCTGGTAACTGCACCACTCTTGAGCAGATTCCAGTAGGTACTCTTGTTCACGCAGTTGAGTTCCAGCCTGGCAAGGGTGCTGCAATGGCACGTGCTGCTGGTACTTCCGTCCAGCTCATGGGTAAGGACAACGGCTATGCAGTTCTGCGTATGCCTTCCTCCGAGCTCCGTCGTGTTCTTCTGACCTGCCGTGCAACCATCGGCGAGGTTGGTAACGCTGAGCACTCCAACATTGTTGTTGGTAAGGCTGGTCGTTCCCGTTGGGCAGGCGTCCGTCCTACCGTCCGTGGTACTGTCATGAACCCTGTTGACCACCCACACGGCGGTGGTGAAGGTAAGAACCACACTTCTGGTCGTCCTTCCGTCACCCCATGGGGTAAGCCAACCAAGGGTTATAAGACCCGCGACCCGAAGAAGGCTTCTAACCGCCTGATCATTCGCCGTCGTAAGTCCAAGTAAGACACGAGTAGGAGTAGATAAATGAGCAGAAGTCTCAAAAAAGGCCCCTTTGTGGAGACTCGCCTCCTTGCGCGTGTCGCTGCAATGAACGAGGCTGGCAAGAAGGACGTTATCAAGACCTGGTCACGTTCCTCAACCATTTTCCCTGAGATGGTCGGTCACACCATCGCTGTTCACGATGGTCGTAAGCATGTACCTGTGTACGTCACCGAGTCCATGGTTGGTCACAAGTTGGGCGAGTTCTCCCCATCCCGTACCTTCCGCGGTCACAAGGCCAAATAGGGGGAGTGTAGTAAATGGCTAAGAACACCGATTCTATTGAGGTTCGCGCAACAGCTAAGTATGTTCGCGTTGCTCCTCGTAAGGCTCGCGCAGTTGTCGCGCTTGTCCGCGGTAAGTCTGTCGAGAAGGCCCTTGAGGTTCTTCAGTTCTCGACTCGCGCTGCCGCAACTGATATTGCTAAGGTTCTGCGCTCCGCAGTTGCTAACGCCGAGAACAACAATGGTCTCCGTGCTAACAACCTGGTAGTCAAGACCGCTTTTGTTGACGAAGGCCCAACGCTTAAGCGTATTCGCCCTCGTGCAAAGGGTTCGGCTTCCCGCATTAACAAGCGCATGAGCCACATTACCGTTGTCGTTGCACCTCGAAAGGAGGCGTAGGAATGGGTCAGAAAGTACAGCCTACAGGCTTCCGTCTTGGTGTAACCGAGAGCTGGCGTTCTCGTTGGTACGCCGATAAGGACTACGCCGAGCAGCTCGGCAACGATCTTGCTATCCGCAAGTATCTTGAAAAGCGCCTTGAGAAGGCAGCTGTTGCTCGTATTGATATCGAGCGCGCTGGCGATAAGGTCAAGGTAACTATTTTCTCCGCACGTCCTGGCATTGTCATTGGCAAGAAGGGTGCAGAGATTGATGGCCTCCGTGCAGATCTTGAGCGTGTTGCTAAGGTCGGCAAGGGTCAGGTCAACGTTGATGTTGTCGAGGTTAAGCGTCCTGAACTTGACGCAAACCTTGTTGCTCAGTCCATCGCAGAGCAGCTTGAGCAGCGTGTCGCTTTCCGTCGCGCTATGCGTAAGGCTGTTCAGTCCGCTCGTAAGGCTGGCGCTAAGGGTATTCGTATCCAGTGCTCCGGTCGTCTGAACGGTGCTGAGATGGGCCGCCGTGAGTGGTACCGTGAGGGTCGCGTGCCTCTGCACACCCTTCGTGCTGCAATCGGCTATGGTACCGCTACAGGTCGCACCACCATGGGCGCTGTTGGTATCAAGGTTTGGATTTATTACGGCGAGAAGATGCCTGGACAGCCAACACCTAACCCAGCTCTTGAGGGCTCCGCTCGTCCTCGTCGTGCTCGCAATGAGAGGAGGGGCCGTTAATGCTTGCTCCAAAGCGTGTATTGCACCGTAAGGTACAGCGCGGTTCCATGAAGGGCCAGGCAAAGGGTAACACCCAGCTGCACTTTGGTTCCTGGGGCATCCGTGCAGAGGAGGCTCACTGGATTACTAACCGCCAGATTGAGGCTGCTCGTATTGCTCTCACCCGTGAGATGAAGCGTGGCGGTAAGGTTTGGATCACTATCTTCCCAGATAAGCCAATCACCAAGAAGCCTGCAGAGACTCGCATGGGTTCCGGTAAGGGTAACCCAGAAGAGTGGGTAGCAGTTGTTAAGCCTGGTCGTATCATGTTCGAGATTGATGGCGTACCAGAGGAAGTTGCTCGTGAGGCTCTTCGTCTTGCTCAGCACAAGCTTCCAATCAAGACCAAGATTGTCTCCAAGGCCGATCAGGACGGTGAGAACTAATGAAGTACACCGAAATCAAGGCTATGAGCGATGCAGACCTCGCTAAGAAACTCGAGGAAGGCCGCGCAGAGCTCTTTAATCTTCGTTTCCAGATGGCAACCAGCCAGCTGGACAACACCGCTCGTGTCAAGGCTGTTAAGCGTGACATTGCTCGCGTTCAGACCGAGATGCGCACCCGTCAAATTGCTGCGGAAGCATCCGCAGAGCAGAACTAGATCGCAGGAGATAAGTTATGGCAGAGACCGAAAGCAGAAATGCGCGTAAGGTTCGTACCGGACTCGTCGTCTCCATCTCTGGCGAGAAGACGATTACGGTAGAGATTACGTACCGTAAGCACCACCCTAAGTATGGCAAGATGATGACCATCGGCAAGAAGCTTCACGTTCACGATGAGAACAACGAGGCTGGTCTGGGCGATACCGTCCGCGTCATGGAGACTCGTCCTCTTTCCAAGACCAAGCGTTGGCGTCTCGCAGAGATCGTTGAGCGCGCTAAGTAATTAGCACCTAGGAAACAGCTTTTAGCTCAACCTAGTTTTGTATCTATCATTATTTCTCATGTGCGCAAATACGCGCACCTCTGAGAAATTAGGTTCCGGAGGAACGTCACATGATTCAGATGGAGACCATTCTCAACGTCGCTGACAACAGCGGCGCAAGGCGCGTAAAGTGCGTCAAGGTCCTTGGTGGCTCCAAGCGTCGTTACGCCGGCCTTGCCGACGTCATCATTGGCGCTGTCCAGGAGGCTACTCCAGGTGGTTCGGTGAAGAAGGGCGACATTGTTCGCTGCGTCATCGTTCGTACCGCTAAGGACACCCGTCGCAAGGACGGTAGCTACATCCGCTTTGACCAGAACGCATGCGTTCTTGTTAACAAAGAGGGTGAGCCCAAGGGTACTCGTATCTTTGGACCAGTCGCTCGCGAGCTGCGCGACCACAAGTACATGAAGATTGTCTCACTTGCACCTGAGACCCTTTAAGGAGGAACGACATGCCTAAGATGAAGATCAAGAAGGGCGACAAGGTCGAGGTCCTCACTGGTAAGGACAAGGGTAAGCGCGGCGAGGTACTTCGCGTATATCCAGAGAAGAACAAGGTTGTCGTTGAGGGCGTTGCAATTGCAAAGCGCCATGTCAAGCCAAACGCAGCTAACCAGCAGGGTGGCATCGTTGAGGCAGAGGCAGCAATCGACGCTTCCAATGTTGCTCTTATCGACCCTAAGACCGACACCCCAACTCGTGTTGGCTACCTGATCAAGGAGGACGGCACTAAGGTCCGCGTCTCCAAGAAGTCAGGCGCTGAGCTCTAAGTTCAATGTGTTTCTCGCTTTGTAGAAACATCTCAGAGCTACTTCAAACCCCGTTATCATCAGATAGCGGGGTTTTCTTTTTTGGGCGAGAAGTACGGTGTGGTGTGTAAGTCGTGTGATGACACGAAAAAATATCAGCTAGCTTGAAATTCTCGCCCCATTTTTGCTCAATAAGGTCTAATATTGTTCATTGCGTCTTTCTATGGGACACGTATGTCTCGAGGATGCAGATGGCTCCTAGTTCGCCAAACTAGGAGGTGCGAGGCGATCCCCGCACTTAAAACCCCAAGAGTTAAGGAGAAACCATGGCAGACGAGAAGTACACACCTCGCCTTAAAGAGCTTTACTACGCATCTGTGCGTGATGCTCTGAAGGAGAAATTTGGTTACACCAACGTTAACCAGATTCCTAAGTTTGAGAAGATCGTTGTCAACATGGGTGTTGGCGAGGCAGCTACAGACGCTAAGGCAATTGACGGCGCTGTAAACGACCTCCGTACCATTACTGGTCAGCAGCCACTTGTTACACACGCTCGCAAGTCTATCGCAACCTTTAAGCTTCGCCAGGGTATGCCAATCGGCGCTAAAGTTACCCTTCGTGGCGATCGTATGTGGGAGTTCCTGGATCGTCTGATCGCAGTTGCAATTCCTCGTATCCGCGACTTCCGTGGTATCTCTGCTAAGAGCTTCGACGGCCGTGGTAACTTCTCCATGGGCGTAACCGAGCAGCTCATCTTCCCAGAGATTGACTTTGACAAGATGGACCACACCCGCGGTATGGACATCACCATTGTCACCACTGCTAAGACCAATGAGGAGGGCAAAGCACTTCTCGACGCCTTCCACTTCCCATTCAAGCAGGACTAACTTTTACCTGCGCTTTAAGTTAAGCGCATTCCTGTTGGCATCTTCGATGCCGGGTGACATAGTCACCAGCTCTATTGTTTGAAGTCATCTTGGCGTTCGCCAAGTTGCATTTTGAAGGAGGATTTGTGGCTAAGACTTCGATGATCGTCAAAGCCTCGCGTGAGCCGAAGTACTCTACGCGCACACAGAACCGTTGCCAGCGTTGTGGTCGTCCCCACTCCGTTTACCGCAAGTTTGGTCTGTGCCGTGTGTGCTTCCGTGAGCTAGCGAGCAAGGGCGAGCTTCCTGGTGTCCGCAAGGCAAGCTGGTAGGACTCAGGGCTCTGGCGTCAAGGCATCTGCGCCACGGGTGTAGATGAACCAGACACGCAGTTTCATCATTAACGAAGGAGAAGGATCAAATGAAAATTACCGATCCCATTTCAGACATGCTGACGCGTATTCGTAACGCAAACTCAGCTGGCAAGGATTCCGTATCCATGCCATCGAGCAAGGTGCTCGTTGAGATTGCTCGCGTCATCACCGAAGAGGGCTATGTCGAGGGTTACACCGTTGAGGATACTAAGCCTCAGAAGACTCTTCACATCACCCTTAAGTATGGTAAGAAGCGCGCTAAGGTTATCCGCGGCATTCGTCGCATTTCCAAGCCTGGTCTGCGCATTTACTCCACCGCTGAGAAGCTTCCACGCGTTCTTGGTGGTCTTGGTACTGCAGTGGTTTCCACTTCTAAGGGCATGATGTGCGACCGCGACGCTCGTAAGAACGGCGTTGGCGGCGAGGTCATCGCTTACGTTTGGTAAATCTGACAGGAATGAAAGGAGACAGCCGTGTCTCGTATTGGTAAGAAGCCTGTCCAGATTCCTGCTGGAGTCACTGTGACAGTTGATAACACCACCGTTACCGTTAAGGGTTCTAAGGGCGAGCTGACTCGTACTTTCTCTGAGCTGGTTTCTATCGCTCAGGAGGGCGAGGAGATTCTCGTTTCTCGCGTTGACGAGTCCTCTGAGTCCAATGCTCAGCAGGGTCTTGTCCGTACCCTTATCCACAACATGGTTGTTGGCGTCTCTGAGGGCTTCGAGAAGAAGCTTGAGCTCACTGGCGTTGGTTATCGTGTAGCACTTAAGGGCAAGGATCTTGACCTTTCCCTTGGTTATTCTCACCCAGTTCTCTATGTTGCACCTGAGGGCATTAGCTTTGAGGTACCTGATAACACTCACCTTACCGTTAAGGGTATTTCTAAGGAGAAGGTCGGCCAGGTTGCAGCTGAGATTCGTATGAAGCGTCCACCAGAGCCTTACAAGGGCAAGGGCATTCACTACGAAGGTGAGCACATCCGCAGGAAGCTCGGTAAGGCTGCTAAGTAAAGCAACCCTACTTTTAGGCTAAAAGACCATCACCCCGTTAGGTGATGGCATGTCTCTAAGGAGAAGGAATGAACAAGCAGCAGGCGAAAAAGGCGGGTCTTGAACGCCGCAAGCGCCGCGTACGTGCCAAGGTCTTTGGTACACCTGAGCGTCCGCGTCTTGCAGTTCACCGCACAAACGCAAACATTTATGCACAGCTTATTGACGACGCTTCTGGAAGAACTCTCTGCTCTGCCTCTACGCTTGACCCAGAGTTCCGTTCTACTGGCAAGGTTGGCTCCAACAAGGAGGCAGCTGAGTTCGTAGGTGAGCTTATCGGTAAGCGCGCTGCCGAGAAGAACGTCACTGAGGTCACTTTTGACCGTGGTGGCCGTCTCTATCACGGCCGCGTCAAGGCTTTGGCAGATGGCGCCCGCAACGCGGGCCTGAAGTTCTAGGAGGATTCAATGGCACGTGATCGTAAGCGCCAGCAGGATACGGATCTTCAGGAGCGCGTCGTTTATATTCACCGCGTTTCCAAGACCGTCAAGGGTGGCCGCCGTATGTCACTCGTTGCTCTGGTAGTCGTTGGCGACGGTAAGGGTAACGTTGGTATTGGCCAGGGTCGTTCCGCTGAGGTACCTCTGGCAATTCAGAAGGGCGTCGAGGACGCAAAGAGGAACATGTTCAAGGTCCCACTGACCGAGACTGGTTCCGTACCACACGCAGTCACCGGTCACTACGGTGCAGGTTCTGTTCTTATTAAGCCTGCATTTGAGGGTACTGGTGTTATTGCTGGCGGTCCTATTCGTCCACTCTTCGAGCTTGCAGGTATTACCAACGTACTTTCTAAGTCCCTTGGTACCGACAACGCTCTGAACATGATTAAGGCAGCAGCTGAGGGTCTGAAGGAGCTTTCCAGCCCAGAAGAAGCAGCTGAGCGTCGTGGCCTAACCGTCGGCGATATGTTCGTCGGAAAGGAGAACTAACGATGGCTAAGAACCTTAGCATCAAGCTTGTCCGTGGCGCTGTTGCAGGCGTCAAGAAGGACCAGACTGCTACGGTGAAGGCCCTCGGCCTCCACAAGATCGGCGATACCGTCGAGCAGCCTGACAACCCAAGCATTCGTGGAATGATCTTCAAGGTTAAGCACCTTGTCGAGGTTGAAGAGAACTAGAGGTAGTAATAATGCAGCTCAATGATCTTCGCCCCGCAGTGGGTTCGCGCAAAAATCGTAAGCGCGTAGGTCGCGGTAATTCTTCAGGCAATGGTACTTTTGCCGGCCGCGGTATGAATGGTCAGCTCTCCCGCTCTGGTGGCGGCAAGGGCGCTGGCTTCGAGGGTGGACAGCAGCCACTGGCTATGCGTCTTCCTAAGCTTCCTGGTTTCACTAACCACAACCGTGTCGAGTACGCTCCAGTTAACGTTGCTCGTCTGAACGCTCTCTTTGCAGACGGTGAGACCGTCGACGCAGAGGCTCTGGTTGCTAAGGGAGTTATCAAGTACAACTTCATCCCAGTCAAGGTTCTGGGTGATGGCGAGCTTTCTAAGAAGCTCACTGTTAAGGTCGACAAGGTTTCCGCCTCCGCAAAGGCTAAGATCGAGGCGGCCGGTGGAAAGGTTGAGGCCGAGTAGTGAGTAAAGGAATCGCCAACGCATTTCGTGTTCCGGAACTAAGGGGAAAGATTCTCCTTACGGTACTGATTCTTCTTCTGTACCGTTTTGGTGCGTATCTTCCTGTGCCCGGTGCTCCATTCCAGCAGATGCTTTCTGTTTATCAGAATGGTCTTTCTAAGAATGGCGCAATGGCCGTGCTTAACCTATTTTCGGGTGGCGCTCTTTCTCGCATGTCTGTTTTCAGTCTGGGCATCATGCCTTACATTACGGCTCAGATCATCTTCCAGATGATGCAGTCCGTTATTCCATCTCTTGGCGAGCTTGCTAAAGATGGTGAGAGCGGCCAGCGTAAGATTACGCAGTACACGCGTTATCTTACGGTTGGCTTAGCTCTGCTCAATGCAGTTGGTTACCTGTTCTTGTTTAAGAGCTATGGTGTATCTTTTGCATCTATGGAGGGCGTGCCTGAGGCACTTGAAAACTTCCTGGTAGTCTTTACCATGCTAGTTGGTGCCATCATTATTATGTGGCTCGGTGAGGTTATTACTCAGCAGGGTGTTGGCAACGGAATGAGTCTTATCATCTTTGCAAACATCATGGCTGGACTTCCAACAGCCCTTATTTCTTCAGTAGCTACTCGTGGAAACATTGTTCTTACTGTTGTTACTGTTGTGGTTATGCTCGCTATTATTCCGCTCATTGTTTACATTGAGCGTGGTCAGCGTCGTATTCCTATCAACTATGCCAAGCGCGTTGTTGGTCGTCGTATGATGGGTGGTCAGTCAACTTACCTTCCAATTAAGGTAAACACTGCAGGCGTTGTGCCAATCATCTTTGCATCTGCAATCCTGTACCTTCCTGCTCAGGTTGCTGTGTTCTTCCCAGGAGTAGAGTGGATTCAAAATCTTGCTACTTCACTTTCTTCTGGATGGGTTAACTGGGTTCTCTCAGTTATGTTCATTGTCTTCTTTGCATACTTCTACACCTCAATGGTGTTCAATCCAGAGGAGACAGCAGACCAGCTTAAGAAGCAGGGTGGCTTTATTCCTGGTGTTCGTCCAGGTACTGCTACTTCAACGTATATCAAGACTGTTATTGACAGAGTCACCCTCCCTGGTGCTATCTTTATGGCAGTTCTTGCAATCGTCCCAACCATTATTTTCTGGTTCACCGGCGATTCGTTGATACAGGCGTTTGGTGGAACTTCCGTCCTGATTATGGTCGGTGTTGCAATGGATACACTCTCTTCCATTGAGTCCCACCTTAAGATGCACAACTATGAGGGCTTCTTTAAGTAGTTCTTAATACGTAGCATAAAGGGGCCTGGAAACAGGCCCCTTTTATTATTTGAAAGGAAGGCGAAGCATGAACATTGTTCTTCTCGGCGCACCTGGCGCTGGCAAGGGTACACAGGCTCAGAAGCTCGTTGCAGAGTATGGACTTGCTCACATCTCAACCGGTGACCTTCTTCGTGCTGCTGTTAAAGCTCAGTCTGAGCTTGGCGTTAAGGCTAAAGAGTATATGGATGCTGGTCAGCTTGTTCCAGATCAGCTTGTAATTGACCTGGTAAAAGAGCGCCTTTCTGCAGACGATGCAAAGGCTGGTTTTATTCTTGACGGCTTCCCACGCAACACCGCTCAGGCAGTAACCCTTGATTCTGAGCTTCAGAACATGGGCCTCAAGCTTGATGCAGCTCTGCTTGTTGCTGTTGAGCCAGAGGTTATTGTTGAGCGTCTTTCTTCTCGCCGTACGTGCAAAGAGTGTGGTTATACTGCGCCTGCTGGTACAGAGACTTGCCCAAATTGCTCTGGTGAGATGTATCAGCGTGATGACGATAAGCCAGAGACAATTCGTAAGCGTCTTGATGTATACGAGAACCAGACTTCTCCTTTGATCGAGTACTACAAGGGTCATGGAATTCTGAAGGAGGTCAACGGAGATCGTCCTGTTGACGAGGTATTCGCCGACGTAAAGACACTCCTCGCACTATGATTACGATAAAAACACCTGAACAAATCGAGGCAATGAAGGTGTCGGGCGCCCTTTCTAAGGCGGCCCTTCGTCGTGCTGGATCCATGATTAGACCTGGTGTTTCAACGCTCGAGATTGACCGCGCTGTTGAAGCTTTTATTAGACTTCATGGCGGAACCCCTACCTTTAAGGGCTACGGTGGATTCCCTGGATCTGTTTGCTCTTCTATTAACGAGCAGATTGTTCACGGTATTCCATCAGCTAACGTCATTTTGCAAGATGGTGATATTCTGACCATTGATACAGGTGCTACCGTTAACGGTTGGGCAGGAGATAACGCTTGGACGTTCTACTGCGGAACAGTTGACGAGAAAACCCAGGCACTTTGTGAGGTTACGCGTGACTGCCTTAAGGCAGGTATTGCAGCTGCTGTTCCTGGTGCTCGCCTTGGCGACGTTGGACATGCAGTTCAGAAGCTTGCTGAGGATAATGGCTACGGTGTCATTCGTGATTTTGTTGGCCATGGTATTGGTCGCAATCTTCACGAGGATCCAGAGGTCAGAAACTATGGTCGTGCAGGTAACGGCATTGTTCTTCGTGAGGGAATGGTAATTGCAATCGAGCCAATGATTGCCATGGGCACCTATGATTGCACCGTTCTTGAAAATGGCTGGACCGTTGTTACCGATGATGGCCTGCCATCAGCACATTATGAGAACACCGTTGCTATTACTGCCGATGGTCCTGTTATCGTCTCAGAAGACGAAGTTGGTCCATGGTGCGAGATGCAGGGTGGCATAGAGTAACTAATACATTGTTCTTCTCGCTATCTAATTGTGTTGAAAAAATAAGTGATAGACGAGTGGCACATTTTTATGTATTATTGATAACCGCTGTCGATGTGTCGAGAGGATGAAAGTTGGCTAAACAAGACGCGATTGAGCTTGAAGGCAAGGTACTAGAACCCCTGCCAAACGCTATGTTTAACGTTGAGTTAGAGAACGGCAAGACCATCCTTTGCACCATCTCAGGTAAGATTCGAATGAACTACATTCGAATTCTCCCTGGTGACAAGGTTGTAGTAGAGATTTCTCCTTACGATCTTACCAGGGGTCGCATTACTTACCGTTACAAGTAAGTAGTGTCCAGCCTTGTGCCATGCATGAGGCTATCTGTGTCTTTGCGCATGTCGCAAGGGCATATGTACGCAAGTACAGTCGGTATTTCACGCCAGCGGCTGGGCGAGTATATAGTTCGTATCAGCAGAACCGAAAGGAAGACACATGAAGGTACGTCCTTCGGTAAAGAAGATGTGCGACAAGTGCAAAGTCATCCGTCGCCACGGTAAGGTTTACGTGATTTGCGAGAACCCGCGCCACAAACAGCGTCAGGGCTAAGGAAGGAGCACCAAGTTGGCCCGTATTAACGGCGTCGACCTGCCACGCGATAAGCGTGTTGAGGTCGGACTCACCTATCTTTACGGCATTGGTCAGACTCGTGCAACCAAGATTTGCAACGAGACTGGTATCGATGTAAATACTCGCGTCAAGGACCTCACAGAGGAAGAAGTCACCAAGATTCGTGACTTTATTGACGCTAACTACACCACCGAGGGCGATCTTCGCCGCGAGGTGCGTCAGAATGTTGCCCGCCTGATGGAGATTGGCTGCTACCGCGGCCTCCGTCACCGCAAGGGCCTCCCTGTCCACGGTCAGCGTACCCACACTAACGCTCGTACTCGTAAGGGTAAGAAGCGTCAGGTGGGCGGCAAGAAGAAGTAGGCGAGGAGTAGCTAATGGCACAGAAAAAGAACGCTCGCACTACACGCGTCCGCCGCTCCGAGCGTAAAAACATTGCAGTGGGCCAGGCCCACATCAAGAGCACATTCAATAACACGATTGTCTCTATTTCCGATCCCCAGGGTAATGTAATTTCCTGGCAGTCCGGTGGTACCGTCGGCTTCAAGGGCTCTCGTAAGTCCACTCCTTTTGCTGCACAGCTTGCAGCAGAGGCAGCAGCAAAGGCAGCAATGGAGCACGGTCTCCACAAGGTAGCTGTTTTTGTTAAGGGCCCAGGCTCTGGTCGCGAGACCGCAATCCGTTCCCTTCAGGCAGCAGGCCTTGAGGTTTCGGGTATTCAGGATAAGACACCTATTGCACACAACGGCTGCCGTCCTAAAAAGCGCCGTCGCAACTAGCACGAAAGGACAAGCAAATGGCAATTGATAGGACCCCGGTCCTTAAAAGATGTCGTCAGCTTGGCATCGATCCCGTTGTGATGGGGATCAATAAGACTTCTAACCGTGAGCCACGTCGCCGTCGTCGCCAGGAGAGCGAGTACGGTATGCAGCTCCGTGAGAAGCAGAAGGCTAAGTTCATTTACGGCGTCCTTGAGAACCAGTTCCACGGCTACTATGAGATGGCTAAGAAGAACCCAGGCATTACTGGTGACAACCTGATGAGCATCCTTGAGACTCGTCTTGACAACGTCATCTTCCGCCTTGGCTTTGCTCGTACACGTAAAGAGGCTCGTCAGACTGTCCGTCACGGTCACATCACCGTTAACGGTCAGCGCGTTGACATTCCTTCTTATCGCGTAAAGAGCGGCGATGTTATCGCTGTTGCTTCCAAGGCAAAGGATCTTCTTCCAATCAAGGAAGCTCTCATTTCCTCCGAGCACATGGCAGTTCCTGCATGGCTTGAGGTTGACATTGAGAAGCTGCAGGGCACTGTTCTTCAGCTTCCAACCCGCGATCAGATCGACCTTGAGATTGACGCACAGCTGATCGTCGAGCTCTACTCCAAGTAAGCCCGACCCGTTTTGGAGGTAGCAATGTCCGAATTTATCCGACCAAATGTGTCGGTAGATGAAATCGGCGCAAACGTCGCTCGTGTGAGCGTAGAGCCGCTTGAGCGTGGCTATGGTGACACGCTTGGCAACTCCCTCCGCCGCGTACTGCTTTCCTCTCTTGAGGGAGCTGCGGTTGAGGCCATCCAGATTGATGGCGTTCAGCATGAGTTCACTACGGTTGAAGGCGTCTATGAGGACGTTACTGACATCGTTCTGAACGTTAAGGGCCTAGTTTTCCGCAACACCAACAACTCTGATGAGGCTGAGGCTTCCATCTCTGTTGATGGTCCTTGCACAGTCACTGGTGCTGATCTTGATGTTCCTATGGGCTATGAGCTGGTCAACCCAGCTCAGCACATTTGCACTCTTGCTGAGGGAGCTCGTCTTTCCATGAGACTTCGCCTTGGTAATGGTCGCGGTTATGTTTCCGGTGAGGATAACGAGCGCGAGAGCGATCCAATTGGATTCATTCACGTTGACTCGATCTTCTCGCCAGTTCGCCGCTGCGCTAAGGCTGTTGAGCCTTGCCGTGTTGGCCGTCACACCGACTATGATCGTCTGGTGCTTGAGGTTGAGACCAATGGTGCAATCAGCCCTCGCGAGGCTGTCGTTGAGGCTGCAAACATCATTAACCAGCACATGAGCGCATTCATGGGACTTACTGATTTTGACGAGACTCAGGAAGAGGCTTCGATTTTTGCTAAGGCAGACGTCGAGGACGATTCCGAGCTTGAGAAGCAGGTTGAGGATCTGGACCTTTCCGTCCGTTCTTACAACTGCCTCAAGCGTGCAGGAATTCACTCTGTCCGTCAGCTCGTTGATTTCTCTGAGAACGATCTTCTCAACATCAGAAACTTTGGTGTTAAGTCTATTGAAGAAGTCAAGGAAAAGCTCGAGAGCATGGGCCTGTCCCTTAAGGCTTAGTCGCGCCTTGTCACGCATAGGAGAATGTAAATTATGAGGCACAATAAGAAGAGGGGCATGAAGCTTGGTACTGATGCTAGCCACACCAAGGCCATCAAGAAGAGCCTGATCCAAGCCCTTTTCACTAACGATCGTATTAAGACTCTTGACGTCCGCGCTAAGGCAGTTCGCGGCGAGGTCGACAAGGTCATCACTTGGGCAAAGCGCGGCGACCTTCACGCTCGTCGTCTTGCTATGGCCAAGGTTGGTAACGCAGAGCTTGTCCGTGAGGTATTTGACAAGGCTGCTCAGGGTATGTGGGCTGACCGCAACGGCGGCTACACCCGTATCATGAAGCTTGGTCCTCGTAAGGGCGATGCTTCTGAGGTTGTTATCCTTGAGCTTGTTACCGAGCCAGTTCAGCCAAAGGCTTCTAACAAGAAGGCTAAGGCTACCAAGGTTGCTCCTGCTCCTGTAAAGGAAGAGGAGACCGAGGCTCCAGCAGAGGAGACCGAGCAGACCGAAGAGGCTGCAGAGTAACTTCTGTCAAAGTGAATCTAAAGAGGTCCTGGCTTTTTGCTGGGACCTCTTTTTCAAATGAAGGAGGGTTGTCATGATTGAGTTCAAAAACGTTTCATTTGCATACGGTTCTTCAACTGCTACACAATCTATGACCGACCCTGCTTCAAAAGACCCCATGGGAGCCGCTGAGAGCCTTTCTCAGCCAAAGATGGCGCCAACCCTGGATAACGTTTCATTTAACTTAAAGCCTGGCTCTAGAACGGTTGTGCTTGGCCATAATGGCTCAGGCAAGTCAACGCTTGCAAATCTTTGTAACGCATCGCTCTTTCCGTTTTCTGGAGAAGTTTTAGTAGACGGCACCTCAACTGCTGGTGTGCCATCTACTCAGATTTCTTCGCATGTGGGAATGGTTCGTCAAGATCCAACGGCGCAGCTGGTATGTGCAACTGTCTTTGACGAGGTCGCCTTTGGTCCTGCTAATCTTGGCCTGCCAAAAGAAGAGATTGTTTCTCGCGTTTCTCAAACACTTGAGCTCTGCGGTATTGCTGACTTGGCCAATGCCCAAACACACACGCTTTCTGGAGGCCAACAGCAGCTTGTTACTATTGCGGCAGCGCTTTCGTTGCGTCCTCGTTATCTGGTACTTGATGAGGCATTTGCTCAGCTTGATACGCAATTTAGAAATCACCTTTCTAAGCTGGTAAACAACCTTGTGGCTAACGGGATGGGTGTGCTTGAGATTTCTCATTCTTTTGAGTCTTTACCTGGGGCTGACCAGGTACTTGTTGTGGAGAAAGGCCATCTGGTTTGGACGGGCACTCCCACAGAGTTTCTCTCAGACGCAGATATAATTGCCCGCGCCGGATTTGATGATGCTCTTACGGGAACAGCTCATGTAGCAGCGCAGGCTGGCTACAACTTTGACACGCCTCTTAATGCATCAGAGTTTGTTGCGTTTCTTGTTCAGAACAACCTTGCATTTGACGCTTTGGACACCCTTGTTTACCAGCGTGCTCTTGAGGTAGTGCGAGCAAATAACTATGACGGAATTCAAGCGCTTGGAGAGGCGCACGAGCTGGCAATTTGTGGCGTATCTCATGAGTTTGACAAGCCAGTTTTGCACGATATAACGCTTTCTTCCACGGGGGAGCTTACCGTTTTGGTGGGCGCTTCTGGTTCTGGAAAAACAACCTGCGCCCGAATAGCTGCTGGCCTCATAGAGGCCGATGTTGGTCATGCAACAATTGATGCGCGACTGGTAAGTCCTGGAGATGTCGGCATGTGTTTCCAGCGCCCTCAAGATCAGCTCTTTGCCCAAAGTGTTGCTGAAGATATTGCGTTTGGTCCAACTAACAAGGGTTTCTCACCAGATGATGTTGAGGCGCTTGTCGCGTATGCGGCAGCACGTGTGGGGCTTGATCAGCAGGTCATGGACGCGTCTCCGTTGACGCTTTCTGGTGGCCAGGCTCGTCGCGCGGCGCTTGCAGGAACACTGGCCTGCGCAACGTACGCGGTTGTGTTTGACGAGGCAACGTCTGGGCTTGATGGCAAGGCGCGCTCGCAGGTGCTGCATCTTGCTCGTGAGCTGGCAAACGAGGGCAAGGCAGTTCTTGCAATCACCCACGACGTAAGCGAATGGCTTCCTTTTGCCGATAAGGTAGTGTTTCTCGAGAAGGGCCGTGTTGTTGCAGACGTCAATGTGCAAGAAGCACAAACAACCCCAGAGATATACGAGGCTGCGCAGCTTGATTGCCCACTGTTTGTAAGCGTATTGCATGAGCTTTTGGAGGCCTGCTATGTCTAAGTGCCCCTGTGCTCTGCTTAAGCGTATCTCGCTTGCCTCGTTGACAGCGCAGACAAAAATCGTTGCCACCCTTGTGGGAATTGTTGCTCTTTTCTGTATACAGCAGCCACTTGCATTTGCTGCATTTGCTTTGATTTGTGTGAGCCTTCTTTGGAGCGCTCGTGTAAGTATTTTGGAGTTTTTGCGCGTGGCAAAGCCTGCAGCTTTTGTTTTGCTCCTCTCATTTGTGGCCAATACGCTGGTGTTTATTGGACACCCCGATATCATTTTCTCTGGATCAGTTGGACTTTCTGTGGCAGGCTTTTACAGGAGCACTGTAGCTATTGCTCGCATATTGCTTGCTCTAGCACTGGTTTTATCGGTAGCGTCAACAACTACACCCACGCAGCTTGCTGACGGCTTTTCTGTACTGTTGATGCCTCTGCGCCTTATTCGTGTTGACGTTGACGGCCTGAGTATTGCGCTCTCAATTGCGCTGCGAGCAATTCCTCTTACCCTCGAAGAGCTCGACAGAATTAGAGCAGCTCAACGGGCACGCGGGTTTAATTTTGAATCAGGCAGTATTGTTGAGCGAATCAAAAAGTGGTTTACGCTTCTGGTGCCGCTCACCGTATCGCTCTTTCAGCGAGCCGATCAGATGGCGCAAACTATGATGGACCGCTGTCTTGGCGCCGCAAAACGTACGCGCATCTCCGCAAAAATGCAGCTTGTGGACTGGGTTGTGCTTCTGCTCTGGTCTGTCGTGTGCTTTGGGCTTGCAACGCTGTAGCGGGCTTGCAATGCTGCAGAGGTCTTGCGTCCAGCAGATACAATACGTGCGTCAACTTTGAGCCTACGATACAATCACTTTGTTGCGCCAAAAGTCTTTTCAGGGAGCTTCATGAACTCAGAAACGTCACAGAACAATGCATCAAACTGCAGCGTTTATGCATCCGAGGAGTCTTCTGCTGGGCCATCAGCTGCTGAGACTCTCGCTGACGCCTCTGCTGAGCCTGAAGCTACACTTGTCATCCAGCTAGGTTATCGCGGCGCTGCCTTCTGCGGCTTTGCTGAGCAGCCAACCCAGCGCACCGTGGCGGGCGACCTTCGCCGTGCGCTTCAGACCGTTTTGCGCAGAGAGGTCGAGCTCACCTGCGCGGGCAGAACCGACGCCGGCGTGCACGCCCAGGCCCAGTACGTGAGCCTTCCCGTATATGGCGCTGAACTGGCGCTGTCTGGCGAGAAACTCGTCCGCTCGCTCACCGCTCTGACCGACGATGACATCTCTATCCGACAACTCTTCCGTGCCCCACAGGGTTTCTCGGCACGCTTTGATGCCCAGGCTCGCTCGTACCGCTATCGCATTTGTGCAAATAGCGCTCGTCCCGTGCTGAGCTGGGACCACACGTGGTGGTACAACGGTCACTTGGACGCAGAGCTTATGGACAAGGCGGCGCAGGCGCTGGTGGGAGAGCACGATTTCAAGAGCTTCTGCAAGGCAATTTCTGCCGAGGGCAAGCCAACGCATCGTTTTGTGGAGCGCCTTACCGTTGAAGAAATTGAAGAGGCTGGCGAGAAACTCATTGCAGTTGATATTACGGGTAACGCCTTCTTGCATAACATGGTGCGCACGATTGTGGGCACACTGGTTGAGATTGGACGAGGTCACAGGCCTGTTGAGTGGATCGACGAGGTTCTAGCTGCTCAGAATAGAATTGCTGCTGGCAGTTGTGCACCTGCTCAGGGCCTTACGTTTGTGAGCGTTCGCTATCCAGAGGGTGTTTTGCAACCCTGGTAGCGCTTTCGGTTCCTTGATTGCGTCGTAGTTTCTGTGTGCCAATCCAGCTCCATCGGTCTTCTCGCGCCGTTTACGAAGTCTTTTCTACCACTTGTATTGTGTGCGGTGGTTTCCCTCGCAAAGAAATAGCATCATAGAAGAGAGCGTCTTTTTAGGAGCTCTTGCAGAACTGATGAACAGTGAGGCAGGGAGCCAGTATGTTTAGGAAAAGAGAAAGATTTGAGCGCAGCGATGTTCCGCGTGAGAATCCCTATACCAACGTAATCGGCCTTGCTGTTGTTGTCATTGTTGCTGTTCTTGTAGGCATTGTTGTTGTAACTCTTTGGGATCGCGCGCAGCTTGAGTCTCACCTGGGAGATCACGGGCTTAACAAGGCTATAAAGAGCCAAAGTGTTTCAGGCAATCCGGATGGCACTACACAATCTGATGATGACTTTCTTACCTATGCCGTTATCAGCACAAATTCGCTTAAGGCAGGGGAGTCGACGCTTCAGTCTATACGGCTTTTGGTCATTGATCGCACGCAGGGAACCGGACATATAGTGTCTATTCCTACTGATGTGTATGCAGAAGTAGACTCAAACGCTAAAACACTGGCAGATATTTACAAAGATGACGGTCAGAGCGCTTTTGTTAGCGCACTTGCTTCTGTCACCAACATCAAGATTACGCACGTTATCATTGCCACAGATGATGTGTGGGAGAAAATCTCGGCACTTTCTGGTTCGGGCGCTCGTTCACTGGTAAGTAATGCTTCTAGTTTGTTGTCTTCAATGATTACCGATATGAAGCCCAATCAGCTTCTTGAGCTTGTAGAGATTGTGCAGCCAATTGGCGTGTCTAATCTTGAGCATGATGAAGCTCCTGTTGTTGAAGGTTCAAGTGGCACTACCGTTGACCCTACGGCCTTAGGAAAGCTTGTTGGCATGCTCGTATAGACGTTATGGGCGTTGTGTGTAGCGCCGCTCCTACAAAACAGGTCAGATGTCCACATAACAGCAGTTAAACACGTTATGTGGAGAGATTTTGATAGAATAAAAATGTCTTTTTAATTCACTTTTTACGGGTAAACTGGTATCTAAAATTTAGGACCAGTTTGGGGGATGTGGAATGCACGAGCGCTCATACAATCCACATATGATTTCGGTTCTCATGGCCGCTGATAATGATGCTGATGCTATTAGAACGGTAATTAGGCAACTTCAAGAGCAGACATACCCTCATTGGGAGCTCATCATTGTTGATAACAGCTCCGACCCTCAGATTGCTCGCATGCTGGATAACCTTGCTAATCAAGAGCCTCGTTTAGATGTCCTGTGCCAATCGGGCATTAGCCATTTTGTTGCGCTTGAAATTGCTCAGGGTCGCGCTCGTGGAGCTTATACGCTTACTACTGAGCCTTCTTATAGGTTTAATCCCCATGTTTTGCAGAAGCTCTATGCTGCAGCTACTGCCCTCGGTCCTGTTGGTTCATCTAAGGCGGCAGATATTGTTATTGCGCACATGAAAAACGCCAATTCACCTATGGAATGCAAAAAGGCTTTTGGTGCAAAGGCTTCTGCGTTGTCGCAGGTATTTGAGGAGTCACAGCTTCCTTATTTGACGTCTATGAGCGGAAAGTTGTGCTCAACGCGTATTTTGACCGATATCAAACATGAGCCAGAGACTGATGGCGAATGCAATTTTGTAGGTTACTGTTTTGAGATTGCAAAAAATATCACGTATGCTCCTGAGGCAATTTTTGTTGATGTACCAGCAGATTCTTCTAAGAAAGAAGAAACTATTACTGACGCTATGGATAAACTTACCCAAGAGCGTCAGGCACTTGGTGCTCTTGCCAAGCATCTTGGCTTTGCAAACTCCAAGAAAGTTCAAAAGTTGATTAGTCGTTATCTGATCAGCAAGCTTCTTAAGAACATGTATCCCGTTTTTAACGGAGAGTCCCAGCTCAGCCATGAGGAGAAAGAAAATCTGATTGTTAAGATTCTTTCTAATCCTGTAGCTCATCTGATTGTTACTGAGGCAACTTCTCCGCGATTGGTTGCTCACGCTTTGCTTGGTGCCATTTTGTCTACTACAACGCAGGCACGCTATGCCTATGCACGAAGAGCTGTATGGTACGCACGCTTTATGCGTATACCACTTGCGTAAGTAACTTTGTGTAAGACAGGCCGGTATTAACCGCCTGATATTCGTCAGCCTTAGCGCCTATCCATAAGCGATTTGAATGTCTGTGCAATGCCGTCATTTTTGACGCGGAAGAACCCCTCTTTGGCTAGATAAGCATAGCGGGAAAACTTGTCATCTTTTGGCAAAGCAATACCTCTTACCTGCGCAAAGAGCGCCTTACCGGTGCTCGAGATTGCTGGGTTTTCAAACACGTGCATTGCATCCATGCGCTCAAAGCTCTTGGCGAGAAGATTGTGCACTTCTGAGTCAATCTGACCTGCAGCACCATGTTCTTCTCGCCAGATAAGTGCGTCTTTTGTGAGCAGTGCGTAGTTGATACCGCGCAGCGTGAGCGCGTTGAGCACTACGCCTGAGGTGATGTTGCGTGCATCCACAACGTCCATCATGTCATTCCAGCGCTCAAGTGGAATTTTGGGCTGACGCTGCGCAAAGGTGGCAGCTTCTGCATAGCCATTCTCGCGATAGTTGTAAAGCGCTGAGTCTGTGTACACCAAACGGGTACCACAGCAATGTGAAGCAATAAGGAAGGGGTTGTCTACCCAGCCTGCACCAGGGACTTCTTTAAAGCTGATGTTGTTCTGGGTCAAGAATTCTTTGCGATAGAGTGCCGTCCAAATGGCAGGATGGTGCAACAGAAGCTGAGCCATCTGGTCAATAGAACAGGGCTGATGCTTGGGTTTGACGCGGCCCTTATAAGCGCATGGAATCCTGTGCTCGCCAGAACCAGCAGCATTTTTTACCTGCGCTTTTACTCCTGCTCGACCGTTTTTCTGATTGCCAAACACACGCCAATACGCAGAACGTGCAATATCTACCTGGTCTTCTCCGCCGTTTGCTTGGATAAGATCAACAAGCTCTTGAACCATAGTTGGCTCAAGGTAATCGTCAGGCTCAACAATTCCTACCCATGTGCCGTGAGCTGCGGCAATACCACGATTACACGTTGCTCCGTAGCCTTCGTTTTCTTTGTCTATGATGACAAGGCGCCCATCGCGGGCAGCATATGCTTCTAAAAGAGCTAAAGACGAGTCAGTTGAGCCGTCGTTTAAGCAAATAATCTCCAGGTTGGTATAGCTCTGCGATTGAATGCTTGCTAGGCACTGCTCCAGATAGTCCGCAACGTTATATATAGGCACAACAAGAGAAACCAGGGGTTGGTGGTTTTGCGTGTGACTCATCTAAACTCCTTTTGATTGCTGCTCTATACTATATAGGCACTAACCCACTCACGAAGTCACATTTTGGGGAAATATGAAGCGCACTGCTCTTGTCATAGTTACCTTCAAACGCCAGGAACTGCTCTCTAACCTGCTTAATTCCATTACGCAGCTTACGCAGGCACCATGGCGCATCATTGTTGTGGACAACGAGAACTCCTCCGAAACAGCCTCACTTGTGTCTGACTTTTCCGAGAAGGTCAAAACCTTGTGGGGAGAAACCACTACAGATCCTGATGTTCATGGAGGAACCAATCGCGTGTGCTACGTACCTATGGAGCAAAATACCGGCGGTTCTGGTGGCTTCTCTGAGGGTGTGCGCGTAGGTTATGAGCTGGGCGCTGAGTGGTTCTGGGTTATGGACGATGACGTAGCCGTGCTACCTGACGGTCTTGATAAGCTTGAGGCATGGTCAGACAAGGCTGAGGTCATCCAGGGCCAGCGCTACGACTTTGATGGCGGTCCTTTCTTCTGGCAGTATCGTTTTAGTACCGCTTTGGGCATCTATAATCCGCTGGCAAAGGCCGGTTTTGATGGCGTTGCGTACCGTGAGTGCAATGTGATGTGCTTTGAGGGTGCCTGCTTTAAGCGCTCTGTAGTGCAGAAGATTGGCCTGCCTGATGCGCGTTTCTTTATCTACTGGGACGATGCTCTATACGGCTATTTGGCCAGCAAGGTAACGCAGCCTATTTTGATTCCAGACTTTGTTCTTTCAAGATGTCGAGAAGTTCCTGGTCAGAGCATTGGTTCTGTGCGCCAGCTTAATTCAACTTCTGATATGACGCGCTATTACATCACACGTAACCGCGGCTATATTGCTCGTTACTTCCAGGTTCATGGTGATTACAATCCCGTGCTCTTTGGCGTTGGTACTGCGCTGACCTTTGCAAAAGAGATTATTCGACTCATCTTGGTAGATAGAGTGCACTTCTCGTCTGGTCTTTCTTGCCTTATTAAGGGTTGGAAGGATGCACGCCTTATCTATAAAGACGCAACCTGGCGTCCACAGCCTCCACTAGACTAGCCACCAAAGCCGACATTTTGTGTCGGCTTTTTTAGTCCCCAAACGCTCAACAAAAGTGAGCGCTGAGGGACGAATTGTGGGGCATTTGTGAAAGGCGACGAATGCCTACATACAAAAAATCGAATTATTTTTTGACCATTAATAAATTTTGTAATTAGCGAAGTTTCTAGCTAATTTTCTACCTGCAGAGATATTGATTGCCATAACGTGTCAATACATAATTTTGTATTCGTGTGGAAATTTCACAATATATTGTTATAGTTCTCGAACCCAAACACTATAAGTTGTGGCATAGTAGTTTCCATCACACAAGCGGGTTCCCAACTACTTCGCTTAGGCAAAAGCTTAGGAACCGCAGTGATAATCCAATTAAACACGCATGAAAGCGTTGCTTTCACCAACGTTTGTTCAAGGAGTTTGCACATGAAGATTATCAAGCGCAATGGCTCAGAGGTTACCTTCGAGGTAGAGAAGATTGTTAACGCAATCGCTAAGGCTAACGCAGAGGTCCCTGAGGATCAGCGCCTGACTGAGCGTGAGATTCAGTTTGCTTCTCTCAACGTTACCGATGAGTGCGAGAAGGCTGGACACACCGTCACCGTCGAGGAGGTCCAGGACCTTGTCGAGGATCAGCTCATGGCTCTTGACCGCTTTGAGGTTGCTCGTAAGTACATCATTTACCGCTACATTCAGAACCAGAAGCGTCACAAGAACACCACTGATGACAAGATTCTGTCTCTGATTGAGTGCAACAACGAGGAAGTCAAGCAGGAGAACTCCAACAAGAATCCTACTGTTGTTTCTGTTCAGCGTGACTACATGGCTGGTGAGGTTTCTAAGGACCTCGTTCAGCGTGAGCTTCTTCCAGAGGATATTGTTGCTGCTCACAACGAGGGTCTTATCCACTTCCACGATTCCGATTACTTTGCACAGCACATGCACAACTGTGACCTCATCAACCTTGATGACATGCTGCAGAACGGCACTGTTATCTCTGGTACTCTGATTGAGCGTCCACACAGCTTCTCCACTGCATGCAACATTGCAACTCAGATTATTGCTCAGGTAGCATCCTGCCAGTACGGTGGTCAGTCCATCTCCTTGGCTCACCTTGCTCCATTTGTTGATGTTTCTCGTAAGAAGATCCGCAAGACCGTTATGGAGGAGATGAACTCCGTCGGTGTTGAGCTCTCTGCTGAGCAGCTCAACGAGATGGTTGAGAAGCGCCTTCGTGATGAGGTTTCTCGTGGCGTTCAGACCATTCAGTACCAGGTTGTCACTTTGATGACCACCAACGGCCAGGCTCCTTTCATTACTGTCTTCATGTATCTCAATGAGGCAAAGAATGAGCAGGAGAAGCAGGATCTTGCACTCATCATCGAGGAGATGCTCCGTCAGCGTTACCAGGGCGTAAAGAACGAGGAGGGTGTCTGGATTACTCCTGCATTCCCTAAGCTCATCTACGTTCTTGAAGAGGACAACGTTTACGAGGATTCCAAGTACTACTACCTCACTCAGATGGCTGCAAAGTGCACCGCTCGCCGCCTTGTCCCTGACTACATCTCTGAGAAGAAGATGAAGGAGTACAAGCTTTCTAAGGGCGAGAAGGAAGGCGAGGGCGATACCTTCACTTGCATGGGCTGCCGTTCCTTCCTGACTCCAGACCGTTCTGGTAATGGCTTCAACAACGTTGCTCGCGCAAAGAACTATGAGCCAAACAAGCCTAAGTATTACGGCCGCTTCAACCAGGGTGTTGTAACCATCAACCTTCCTGATGTTGCTCTTTCTGCTGGTCGCGATATGGACAAATTCTGGAAGATCTTTGATGAGCGTCTTGAGCTTTGCCACCGCGCACTTCGTGCTCGTCACGATCGCCTGAAGGGTACTCTGTCCGATGCTGCTCCAATCCTTTGGCAGTACGGCGCACTTGCTCGTCTGGACAAGGGTGAGGTTATCGATCCTTTGCTTTACGGCGGATACTCCACTATCTCCCTTGGTTATGCAGGTCTGTACGAGTGCGTTAAGGCTATGACTGGTCACAGCCACACCGATAAAGAGGCAACTCCATTTGCACTCCAGGTTATGCAGCACATGAATGATAAGTGCACCGAGTGGAAGGAAGCAGAGGATATCGACTACTCCCTCTACGGAACCCCTCTTGAGTCCACTACCTACAAGTTTGCTAAGGCACTTCAGCGTCGCTTTGGTGTTATCCCAGGCATCACCGATAAGGGTTACATCACCAACAGCTACCACGTCCACGTTGCAGAAGAGATTGACGCATTCCAGAAGCTTCAGTTTGAGTCTGAGTTCCAGCGTCTTTCCCCAGGTGGAGCTATCTCTTACGTTGAGGTTCCTAACATGCAGGACAACATCGAGGCTGTCCTCAGCGTCATGCAGTTCATCTACGACCACATCATGTATGCAGAGCTCAACACCAAGTCTGACTTCTGCCAGGAGTGCGGTTATGACGGTGAGATTCAGATTGTCGAGGAGGACGGTAAGCTGGTTTGGGAGTGCCCACACTGCGGCAACCGTGACCAGACCAAGATGAATGTTGCTCGTCGTACCTGCGGCTACATTGGTACCCAGTTCTGGAACCAGGGCCGTACCCAGGAGATCAAGGACCGCGTCCTTCACCTCTAAGATTTATGTACTAGACAAACGAGCAGAAGAGCGCTTTGGCCCTTCTGCTCGTTTTTATTATCTCTATCAGGTAACATCCACAATATGCGGAAGTTACCCATCAAAGGTTATGTATGAACTATTCAAATATTAAGTTTTCAGACATTGCAAACGGTGTTGGCGTAAGAACAACTCTGTTTGTTTCAGGTTGTCGCCTGCACTGTGAAGGCTGCTTTAATTACGAGGCATGGGACTTCAAGAGCGGAGGAGAGTTTACTCCAGAAGTTGAGCAAGAGATTATTGATTCGCTTGCACCTGTCTATATCAACGGTCTTTCCATTCTGGGCGGAGAACCATTTGAGCCAGAAAACCAAGAAGGCCTTGTTGAGTTTGTCGAGAAGGTCAGAGCTACCTATCCACAAAAGAGCATCTGGATGTATTCAGGTCACACCTGGGATCAGCTGACCGAGGGAAAGTGGCACACAGAGTACACTGATCGCATTCTGTCTTGTATAGATGTTCTGGTAGATGGCCCATGGGTTCAGAGTCTTCACGATATTACGCTGCGCTTTAGAGGCTCTTCCAACCAGCGTCTTATTGATGTCCCTAAAACACTGGCCTCAGGAGAGGTTACCCTTTGGTCCGACGGACCAATGCTGAGCTCTCGAGAGATGTAAAAGCTGCTTATCGCATTAAAAAGCCCGCGTCT
>CAKAPZ010000002.1 GCA_916720015.1 uncultured Atopobium sp.
ACGTACGCCTTTGGCCTGCTACCAGACTCGTTTACAACGTCATAGCCAGCAATTCCACGACCAGACTGAGTATCACGCGTACGGCGACGCAACTCATGAGAATAGGTGCCGTTTTCAAACTCGTAGCTCTCTTCCTGGAAGAGGTCTACGATCTCGCGCGGATTAAGTCCTAGATAGCGAGCATACGAAGAAAGCATGCCCTGAGCATAACCACTCTGCGGCATGTTCTTAAAATCGCCTTCCTCAAAAGCAATAAGTGCCTGCTCTTTGAGGCGAAGAATCTTTGATGCTTGCGTGATAGAAAGTCCGAGTTGACGTCTACGTTCTACGAGCATCTCACTAAAACGAGGGCGTGGCATGCTTACTCTACCTCCCTATAGGCAGCGTCTTGAACTTTGAGCTCTTCAAGAGCTTCTTTATCAATAAGAACTTCTCGAGGCTTTGATCCGTTAGCAGGGCCAACAACACCCTTTGCCTCAAGCATATCCATAATTCTACCAGCACGAGCATACCCAACAGAGAGCGCTCTTTGCAAACTAGATGTAGAACCTAGCTGAGAATCCACAATTATGCGCGCAGCTTCCCAAATAAGCGGATCGTCTGCCTGCGCCATACCACCAACTCCCCCAACGCCATCGGCCTGTGTTGGAGTTGCAACAGTCAAAATGTTGTCGTGATATTCTGCGGTACGCTGAGTACGAATGTACTTAACGGTTTCCTCGATTTCCTCGTCAGAGACCCAGCAACCCTGGGCGCGATTTGGCTTCTTACCACGAAGCTTAACCAGCATATCGCCTTTACCCAGCAGCTGCTCTGCACCCTTTTGGTCCAGAATAATACGGGAGTTCAAAGAGTTATCAACAGAGAGTGCAACGCGGTTATCGATGTTTGCGCGAATCAGACCAGTTACAACGTCAGCTGAAGGACGCTGTGTTGCAACAATAAGGTGAATACCTGCGGCACGACCAAGCTGAGCAATACGGACAATGGAAGACTCAACGTCTTTACCCGCAACCATCATAAGGTCAGCAAGCTCGTCGATGACAATAACAAAGTACGGCATGTGCTTTGGAGGATTCTCCATATCAGCGTACTTATCGCCATCAACGTTTCTGTTGTACGTCTTAATGTCACGCACTTTATAGTGCTCAAATACTTTAAGGCGACGCTCCATCTCGGTGACGCCCCACTGAAGGGCGCTTGCTGCCTGCCTTGGCTCGGTTACAACTGGAACATACAGGTGAGGAAGGCCAGCGTAACCCGTAAACTCAACGCGCTTTGGGTCAACCATAATAAGGCGGACCTGCTCTGGAGTTGCGCGCATGAGCATAGACATGACAATAGCGTTGAGCAGGACAGACTTACCAGAACCGGTAGTACCTGCTACCAGCAAGTGAGGAAGGCTGGCAAGGTCAACAACAATTGGCTTACCCTCAGAATCGCGACCAAAGGCACACTCAAGAGGACCACCCTTTGCAAAAGGTAGAACGTCAGCCAAATTGACTGCCTGGGCTTTCTCGTTAGGAATCTCAATACCAACCAAAGAAGTACCAGGAATTGGCGCAAAAATACGAACAGACTTTGCAGCAAGAGAAAGCGCAATATCGTCCTCAAGATTAGTGATCTTGTTGACGCGCTCGCCCTCGCCCATCGAAATCTTAAACGTAGTAACAGAAGGGCCGGCGGTCCAGCCAACTACCTGGCTAGAGAGGCCAAACTCTTCAAGCGTAGCCTGGAGTCTCTGTGCGGTAGCTTCAAGCTCGTCATCGCTTACGGCAGAAGTGGCCGAGTTCTTGTTTGACTTCAGGATGCTAAATGGCGGTAACTCATACGACTCATCGTCATCGCCAGGCCTTTTGAGCTGGTCCGGTGTGGCGAGAAAATCGGGCGTCGTTTTAGCCTTGCTCTTAGGTTTAGCCTGTTTTGTGGTAGGAGCAACCTCGGCTACAGCAGCATCGTTTTTCTCGACAACTGCATCATCTGGCTGGTCATTCTTCTTAGGACGCAGCTTATTCTTGGCTTTATCAAGAAGCGTAGTAGGAGCATCACCTGCGTCCTCTTGCGCCTCTTCTTCCTCGTAAAGACGGGCGTCACGCTTAATGACAGAAGTCTTGCGATTGCCCAGATACGTTGTCTCCCCTTCACCAGTCTCGTCAAAGAGAGAAGACTGGTTGTTGGAGCTGCGTCTACCCTGCTTCTTTGCAGGCTGTGGAGCATTAGCAGCATAGAGCGCCTCTTCTTTAGCAAGAGCGCGCTCTTCTTTGCGATAGCGATGATTCTCGCGCGCCTCATCCAAGCGGAAGCTCACGCGCTCAACCATGTCCGAAATGGAGAAGCCGCAGATAACAACGCCAGCAATGATAAAGCCAACTAATAGGACATTGCCCACCACGCGACCAACAAAGCGCAGCAAAACCCAAGCAATACCGCCACCTACATAGCCACCAGCAGCCTCAAGGACTTTTGTGCCTAAAAGCATATCTGGAGCAGACTCAGCTCCTGGGAAGTTGAGCGAGATAAGAGCAAGTGCTGCAAGAACGTCAAGCGTAAGACCAATAGCAATGCGCGTAGAGATTCCCTGATCATCACGCATAAAGAAGGTCATAGCAAAGACAAATACTGCAATGGGAAAAAGTAGCGCTCCCGTACCAAAGCAAAGTTTGAGTCCATGACCCATTGCGCTGGTAATAACAGCGTTAGAAGGGACAATAATGGACAAAAACATGGCAATAGCAACCACTGCAAGAACAACACCAATGATGTCGTTCTGCAGCGGACTTAAGCCTACTGCCTGGGCAGAAGCGGCGTTTCTAGAATTTCTTTTTGCTGCGTTTGAAGTGCGTTTAGAGGGCATTGGGCCTATACCTCCATAATGACCGGAATAACCATTGGTCGAGTACGAGTTTTGCTCCAAAGGAAGTTAGAAAGGGCATTGCGAACGCTCTTTCTCATTGCTTCAATGTTTGCGCCTTCGGACTTAGAGGCCTTCTCAATTGAATTTCTCACAAGATTTTGTGCGTCATTCATAAGCTCATCATCATCAGCAAATGAAACACCGCGGCCAGAAATCTCAACAACACCTGGCTTGAGGTTGCGACCAACAAGGGTTACCACAGCTGTGACAATGCCGTCCTGAGAAAGACGCTGACGGTCACGAAGAACAACAGGGTTCGCGTCAGTGACAGAGAGGCCGTCAACGTAGACTACGCCGGACTCAACCGTCTTACCACGTGTGACCTTGCCGTTTCTCATCTCAAGTGTGTCTCCGTTATCCAGAATAAAGATACGGTTTGCAGGAACACCCATCTGCTGAGCAAGTTCTGCGTGAGCACGCAGGTGAACAGCCTCACCGTGAACAGGCATGAAGTTCTTAGGACGAGCCATACCAAGCATAAGCTTGAGCTCTTCCTGACTACCATGACCAGAAACGTGGACAAGCGCCTTTGATTTGTCGTAAATCTCGCAGCCAATCTTAGAGAGAGCGTTGATGATGGACTGAACGCTCTTCTCGTTACCTGGAACAGGAGTTGCAGAGATGATTACGGTGTCCTGAGGACGAATGGAAAGCGACTTGTGCTCGCCGTTTGCCATACGCGCCAAAGCACTCAGAGGCTCTCCCTGGGAACCAGTGCAGAGAACAACAATACGATCATCTGCAAGTTTATCAACGTCGTAAGCATCAATGATGTCTTTATCGGCAATGTTGAGGTAGCCAAGCTCACGAGCAACCTTTGTGTTGGTAATCATGGAGCGGCCTGTAACAACAACCTTGCGCTTTACCGCAACAGAGGCATCGCACACCTGCTGAAGGCGGTGAATGTGGCTTGAGAACGACGCCACAAAGACGCGACCAGTTGCATTCTTGATGATGTGACGAAGCGCCGCACCAACAGAAGCCTCAGATGGGGTCATACCAGGGCGATTAGCGTTGGTTGAGTCAGACAACAGCAGGTCAAGGCCCTCGGAGCCAAACTTGGTGATAGCCGCATAATTTGGACGCACGCCATCAATTGGAGTCTGATCAAGCTTAAAGTCACCGGAGTGAATAAGGGTTCCTGCAGGAGTCTTCATATGAATACCAAAAGCCGCAGGAATAGAGTGAGTCATCGAGAAGAACGTGATGTCAAAGGCACCAAGCTGGACCTTTGAACCATCAGTAACCTCACGAAGCTTAGTACCCACAATCTTGTGCTCAGCAAGCTTGCCTTCAATAAAGCCAAGCGAGAGCTTACTGGAATAGATTGGCACCTTACGAGTAAGGTCCATAAGCAGGTACGGAAGAGCACCAATGTGATCCTCGTGACCGTGGGTAATCAAAATACCACGAAGCTTATCTTCATTTTCAAGTACATAGGTGTAGTCTGGCAAAACTAGATCAATACCAGGCTGTTCGTCATCTGGGAACATCAAACCAGCATCAACAAGCACCATATCATTACCGTATTCAAAAACGGTCATGTTCTTGCCAATGCCATCAAGTCCGCCCATAGGAATGACTTTAAGAGCTGGGTCTTTCTTAGGCATTAAAACGCTTTCCTTTCAAAAACTTTCTATGACAGACGCAACCCAAAGGGCCGTCTACAAGACTTTTTGCAAAATCTACATGTTGTTTAATTATATAAAAAATCAGCACGTATTACGCTATATATTCCCAAAGAATCAAAATCTCATCAGAATAACAAGAGAGCTCCGACATGCATCGAAGCTCTCTTCAATACCTCATGTTTTATAAGACCTCGCGTGGCGAGAAACCCATTGAGTTTGAGCGTGCCTTATGCGTCGTGGTGACGACGTGGCTGCCTGCGCTCAGAGTTGCCGTTGTCGTTGTTCTGACGACGTGGGCGACGCTCCTCACGGTCCTTCTTTGGAGCACCCTGTGGTGCCTCTGGCTTATCAAGACGGTCAAGAGAAATCTTGCCCTTCTCGTCTACCTCAAGGACCTGAACCTTAACCTCGTCGCCAACAGCCAGGACATCCTCGATCTTCTCGACACGTCCCTGTGCAACGCGGGAAATGTGAAGCAGACCGTCCTTGCCAGGAAGAAGCTCAACAAAGGCGCCGAATGGCTGAAGACCAACAACGCGACCAGTGTACTCCTCGCCTACCTCTGGAACCTTAACAATAGCCTTGATGCGCTCTGCAGCAGCCTCGGCAGCACCGTTAGTACCAGCGATAAAGACGGTGCCATCCTCCTGGATGTCAACGGTTGCGCCCGTATCCTCCTGGATACCACGGATAACCTTGCCGCCAGAGCCAATGACGTCACGAATCTTATCGGTTGGGATAGAAAGCGAGATGATCTGTGGAGCGGTCTCTTTGGTCTCAGTACGAGGTGCAGGAATCTGCTCGAGCATCTTGTTCAGAATGAACATACGGCCCTCTTGAGCCTGAAGAAGTGCGCTGCGCAGAATCTCTGGAGTAAGACCAGTTGCCTTGTTGTCCATCTGCATTGCAGTAATACCCTTGGTGGTACCACAGACCTTGAAGTCCATGTCACCGAGGAAGTCCTCAAGACCCTGGATATCGGTAAGAACAACAGTCTTGCCGTTCTCCTGGATAAGACCCATTGCAACACCAGAAACAGGACGCTTCAGAGGAACGCCTGCATCCATAAGGGAAAGCGTAGAACCGCAGGTAGAAGCCATGGAAGAAGAACCATTGGACTCCATTACCTCAGAGACAACGCGGATGGTGTAAGGGAACTCTTCCTCGGAAGGAATGACAGGCAGAAGTGCGCGCTCTGCAAGAGCTCCGTGACCAATCTCGCGGCGCTTTGGACTGCCCATACGGCCAGTCTCACCGGTGCAGAATGGTGGGAAGTTGTAGTGGTGAATGTAGCGCTTGCCGTCCATTGGCTCAATGGTGTCAAGACGCTGCCACTCGTTGAGCATGCCAAGTGTACAAATGGAGAGAACCTGGGTCTGACCACGCTGGAAAAGACCAGAACCGTGAACAAGTGGCAGGTAGTCAGGCTTGACCATGATTGGACGAATCTCGTTAGCCACACGGCCATCAACACGCTCGCCGGTCTCAACAACCATGACGCGCATTGCGTGCTTCTCAAGAGCCTTGAGCTCAACCGCAATAGCACGGCTCCAAAGCTCCTGCTCCTCCTCGGTGAACTGAGCCTTGATCTCATCCATCAGGTCAGCAACCTTCTGCATGCGGGACTGCTTGTCAGCATCCTTAAGAGCAGCGCTCATCTGGTCGTAGTAGGCAAAGATGCGGTCGTGGACCTCAGCGATGGGCTCGTCAAGGATGTACTCGCGCTTAACGATAGGACCGTTAACCTCTTCCCACTTAGCAATGAACTTCTTCTGCTCCTCGCAGAATGCTGCAATTGCCTCCTGGCCAAATGCCATAGCAGAGAGCATATCCTCTTCGGAGATCTCGTCTGCGCCAGCCTCAAGCATGGAAATGAAGGTTGAAGAGCCGCCAAGCTCAAGATCAAGATCAGAGTGATCGCGCTCTTCGTAGGTTGGGTTAACCAGGAACTCACCAGTATCAGCATTGCGACCAATACGGACGCACGCAAGTGGTCCCTCAAAAGGAACGCCACCAACAGCCAGAGCAGCGGATGCGCCCATGACAGAGATGGTATCAACAGCGTTTACCTGATCGGCAACAAGAGAAGTTGCAACAATCTGAACCTCATTGCGGAAACCTTCTGGGAAGGAAGGACGCAGAGGACGGTCAATCATACGAGCAGTAAGGGTTGCCTTCTCGGATGGACGAGCCTCGCGCTTGAGGTAGCCACCAGGAACACGACCAACTGCGTACATTTTCTCAATAAAATCAACAGTCAGTGGGAAGAAGTCGTAATCTTTGCGCTCCTTGGAAACCACTGCAGTGAGAAGTACGGTGGAATCGCCGCACTTAACGATACAGGCACCTGTTGCCTGCTTTGCGAGCTCACCAGCCTCAAGGGTGTAGTGCTTACCGTAGAGGTCAAATTCGTGAGTTACTTTAGTCATTTCTTTCCTCTTCTATCTCCGTTTGCCCCATTGCAAACGGGCCTCAAACATAAAGGGCGCCAGACGGCGCCCTAAAAAGCCAACTTACTGGATGTTGTCGCGGATACCCAGGGAAGCAATAAGAGTACGGTACTCTTCAATGTCGTTCGACTTGATGTAAGAAAGAAGACGACGACGCTTACCAACGAGCATCAGAAGACCACGACGAGTGTGGAAGTCCTTCTGGTGGGACTTCATGTGGTCGGTGAGCTGACGAATACGCTCAGTAAGAAGAGCAACCTGAACCTGTGCGGAACCAGAGTCCTTCTCGTCCTTGCCGTACTGCTTGATGAGCTCAGCCTTACGATCCTTAGTTACTGCCATAATAAACCGCCTTTCGCGTTGAATACTCCTTGTACTGAGAAGGTAGCCGGCAGTGACTAGCCCCTAAGAACAAGGAAATAACCTACAAGAGGATACCAGTTACTGGTGAACTTTGCTAGTAAAAATACACTTCAGCTAGATACTGAGCAAAAATTCAAATGCCTTCAGACGTGCTTCAAGGTGTGTAGCCGCCCAAATATGCGCACTGGTGAGCAAAAAGAGCGCAGTTTCTGGAGCAATCTCGGCAACAACAAGCTGGTCAAAGGTAAGTTTTAGAAGCGACGACAACCACGAGAGCTCAAGTGGAGTTACCTCAATGGCGCCCTCAATCTCATGCGCACAACTTCCACACAATGCACCACCAGCAGCTGGCGAGAAGTACGTCAGAGCTTCATCTCCACAGGCAATGCACGATTCCAGCTCAGGACGCCAGCCTTCGTGTGCCAAAACCTTAAACACATAAGCGGCAACGACAAGATCTAATTGTTTATCGTCATCTACTTCTTCGCAGGCTCTGAGAGCGCGAGAAAGTAGCGGATAGAGAAACGCGTCCTCAATGCCATCAATGCATGAAAGACGTGCAACCTCGCAGATAGCTGACGCGGCCGCTACCTTAGAGAGATCTCCGCGAAGTGTGGCATGCGGCTCAAGCAAGGTTGCCTCGGACAAGATGTCAAGCGAGCGACCTTCTGCCAGCAACACATCTAACTCGCAAAAGAGTTCAACACGAGCAGCAAAGCGACCGCCTGGCTTTCTGGCGCCCTTTGCGACAGCTCGACGTTCTTCTCCCGAATCAGAGAGCATGGTTAAGATGAGATCTTGCTCAGCAAGTTTTGTTCTATCAAGCACAATAGCTTTAAGACGAGTGGTCTTTCTACCAGGCACAACTAGTCCTCAGTTGAGTAGCCTAGGCGCTTAATCTCGTTGGCGTCACGCCTCCAGAGAGGCTGAACACGAACCTGAAGGTCAAGGTACACCTTGCGACCAAACAGTTTCTCCAGGTCTTTTCTGGCTTCGACACCAACACGCTTGATCATGGAGCCGCCCTGGCCAACAACGATGCCCTTTTGTCCTTCTCGCTCAACCAAAATGGTGGCAGAAATGGATAAGTGACCATCTGTTGCCACCTCATACGAATCGCAGACAACGGCAACAGAATGAGGAACTTCCTGACGAAGGTTGAGCAGTAGCTTCTCGCGAACAAACTCTGCTACCAGGTCTTCTGGCAAGGCGTCAGTCTCCATATCCTCTGGGAACCACATAGGACCCTCGGGAAGATGCTCAGAAACAAGCGCAATAAATGCCTGAATATTAAAGTCTTCTGGTGCGGAAACAACAAGCACGTCATCAAAGTGAGCAAGAGCTTGTGCAGCCTCAAGCTGCTCCGACACCTGCTCTGGCGTTGCAATATCTGCCTTAGTAATAACCAGCAGCTTAAAGGCGGCATGTGCTTGCTCAACATGATTGGCAACCCACTCATCACCACGGCCAACGGGCTTAGTGGCGTCAATCAAAAAAGCAATTACGTCAGCGTCGTTGAGTTCTCCCAGCGCGGCCTTATTGAGCTCTTTTCCAAGAGCATCTTTAGGCTTGTGAAGGCCTGGAGTATCTACAATGACAAGCTGGGAGTTATCTCCGTTTACCACTGCCCTAAAGCGACGACGCGTAGTCTGGGCAACAGGGCTTGCGATAGCCACTTTCTGGCCCATACAAGCGTTTAAAAGCGTAGACTTGCCAACGCTTGGACGACCAACTAAAGCAACAAAACCGCTCCTAAATGGAGTGGTCTCAGATGAAGTATTTTCAGAAACTGAATTGGCGGTCATACGTCCTCCAACTTACCAATGAAAAATTGCACGCGAGAAAATCAAAAGTCCTATAAGAGCTGCGGTAATGCTAATGCAGCATGAAGCTGCCGCCGCAATATCTTTGGCTTTACCAGCCATAGGATGAAACTCAGGAGAAACCAGGTCCACTACAGTTTCTATTGCCGTGTTAATGAGCTCTGTAGTTAAAACCGCACCAATACACGCAAGGACAAGTGCCCAGCTTACGGCATCCAAGCCAACAAACAATCCCGCAACTACGGTCAATACAGCAGCTACCGACATACGGCGCAAGTTTGCCTCTTGAGCAAACGCTTGACGTGCGCCTTGTAGCGCAAAAAGAAGACCGCGCTTAAAGCTTGGATGTCTGCCCTTAGATCCTGGAATCATTACTCGTCAATCCCCTCGCGGTGGCGAGTCAACACAACTGGCTCTATAGTCCTATCCGTTGAAAGCAGAGCAACAAGGGAGTCTTCACGAGCCTCCATAACCTCTGCCTCATCGTCTTCAATGTGATCATATCCAAGCAGGTGAAGCATGGCGTGAACAAGCATGAGCCTAAACTCGTCTGCCTCCGTAGTGCCATATTCTTTTGCCTGACGTGCAATAAAGTTAGGGGCCAGAATAATATCGCCCAGCTCACACATTTCACCAGGAGCCAGATCTGGATCATCAGGTCGCTCTACCTCAAGTGAAATAACGTCTGTGGGCGCATTTTTTTCTCGCCACTCAAGATTTACCTGCTGAATCTCTTCATCGCTGACAATGGAAATGGACACAGTGCAAGGGCGCTCTACACCCTCTTCAGAGAGTACAAGGTTGCAATCGGCTTCAATCTCTTCTACAGAAATTGGGCACGCGACGCCTTCTTCGATCACAATGTCGTACTCGTTATCCACGTTACTCCCCTAGCTGTTTCTTCTCATACGCAGTGTATGCATCAACTATCTTACCAACCAACGTGTGGCGAACAATATCATTTCTATCTAAATCAACAAAAGCAACGTCTTCCAAGTTACCCAACACCTGTCGAGCAACGTCCAGACCACTTCTTCCCACAAGGTCTCGCTGTGTTGCATCGCCCGTAATTACAAACTTTGACGAGAAACCCAATCGAGTAAGAAACATCTTCATCTGCTCAGGAGTGGTGTTTTGAGCCTCATCCAAAATGACAAACGCGTCATTCATGGTACGACCGCGCATAAATGCAAGTGGCGCAATCTCAACAATCCCCTGTTCAATGAGGTTATTTGCGTACTCCATGGAAGTCATATCAAAAAGCGCATCGTAGAGCGGCCTAATATAGGGATCCAGCTTTTCTTGAAGTGTGCCTGGAAGAAAGCCGAGAGACTCTCCTGCTTCTACAACAGGTCTTACCAGCACAATTCTGCTAATTTGTTGAGAAGTTAAGGCGGCAAGTGCCATAGCAACTGCCAGATACGTTTTACCGGTTCCTGCAGGACCAATACCAAAGGTTATAGAGTTGTTTGCAATTGCCTTGGTATACGCTATTTGACCTTGTGTTTTAGGCTGAATTGCTTTGCCTTTATGAGTTACAAACAGGGTACGTGTTCCTGTTTGCTCTAAGTTGGCATTTCTTTTTGTACTATCAAGCAGCAACTTTACGTCTTCAAGCGTTGGCTTTGAGCCTGATTCGACCATTTGAATCAGGTGAGAAAAAATGAGCGTTAACTGCTCAATTTCTTGAGAAGTTCCCGACAAAAAGATTGCTTTGCCTCTGACTGAAATAAGAGCCGCACATGACGCTTCAATTTCTCTGAGCAAACTATCAGCTGGACCTGTCAGATATAAAGGATCCACTGAATCAGGAATAGTTAAGCGAATCTGTGTTGGCTCCATGTTCCCCCAATTTATAAACGAGTAGCTTTTAGCGTTCCATTAGGTAAAACTTCATCAAAGCGCATAGCGATAAGTTCATCAAGTTCAATAGTAGGATCAACCTGGACATCAAAAAGGCCGCCAGAAATTCCCCTACCAGGATACTGTACCACCACATTATCGCAGGTACCAACAAGCTTCTTAGCAGCATCAAAGCGCATAGCATTACCCAGATCACGCATTTTCTTTGCGCGCTCAGCCATCACTTTTGGATCTACCTGATTTGGAGCAGTAGCCGCAGGCGTTCCAGGTCGCTTGGAATACCTAAATACATGCATCTTTGAAAAGCCCATCTGACGACAAAACTCATACGACTCATCAAATTCTTTATCAGTTTCTCCAGGAAAACCAACGATAAGGTCCGTCCCCAAAGCAATGGTTGGTAGTACCGAACGTGCTTCCTCAACAGCCTTGCGATAAAGCTCTGTCCTATACACCCTGCCCATACGAGCAAGCGTAGCGTCACATCCGGACTGAAGGCAGATATGCAAGAAAGGTGCAATTCTTCCATTGGATGCAGCAATTACCTCTACCAAACGAGCATTTACATCAGGTGGCTCAAGAGAAGAAAGCCTCAAGCGGCCAACCTCAGTTTTTTCAAGCACATACTCGAGAAGATCAGGAAGCCTAAGGGTTTTCTCACCTTCATCCTCAAGTTGAGCCTTATAGCTACCAAGGTTGATTCCCGTAAGAACAACCTCTTGAGCTCCTCTGCTCATAGCATCTTTTACCTGCGAAACAACTTCACGAGGATCAAGAGACTTACCTGCGCCACGTGCCTTCCACACAATGCAGAAGGTGCAACGATTATCGCAACCATCTTGAATTTTGATGCCAGGGCGCGTACGACCTGTTGGAGTAGGCTTGGAGATGACAAGTCCGTCGTCGCTTACGGATTCTGGTGCAAAACCTAGCTCTTCAAGAACCCTATCTGCAACTTTGTCCTTCTCGGCTTCTACAACAACGTTAGGAGCAAGCGAGGCAAGTTCATCAGCAAAAAGACTTGCAACACAACCCGTTGCAACTACAAGAGGGGCTCCTGGCATAAGCGCTGCTTTACGCACAGCTTTTCTCGTCTTAGCTTCAGCCTCAGCAGTAACAGCACAGGTGTTGATAACAATTGCCTGAGCTTCATCTTCTTCAACAATGCGACATCCCATGCGAAGCAGAGAATCTGCCATTAAATCAAGCTCAACACGATTTACCCTACATCCAAGATTTATGAGCGCAATACCATGAGCCATTAGCGCCTCTTCTTGGAAGTCTTTTTAGCGTTCTTATTTTTGTGATCTGAAGAATTTCTGCCTTCAGATTGAGTGGTATGTGACTCATCTTGAGTGTCTTGAACACTATTTTGTTTACGCTCATCAATAAGGGAGGCGAGCGTTTCCAGCTGATTTGTAGTCAGCCCAGTTGTAGTCTCAATGTGAACCAGAACGTAAAGGTTTCCACGAGCCTTAGTATGCAAACGAGGCATTCCTTTTCCAGCCACGCTTAGCTGCTGGCCATACTTACAACCTGCAGGTATAGAAATCTCAATAGTTTCATCTTTGATAATGCCGTCAATGGTAACGGTAGTACCAACAATTGCCTCAAGAGAATCTACACTAACTGAAGTAAAGAGGTCGTCTCCCCTGCGCTCAAAGTCTTTATGCTGGGAAACCTCAATAGTTACGATCAGATCACCAGGGGTATCACCTCTGACACCAGCCTCGCCCTTGCCGGTAATAGAAATTGACTGGCCAGAATGAACGCCTGCAGGAATTTCAACAGAAACACGCTCATGGTCAGGAGTTCTTCCTTGGCCACCACAGATCTCACAGGCATGTTCTACTTTTTTGCCTGTTCCTTGGCACTCTGGACATACGGTCTGAGACTGCATCTGACCAAAGACGGTATTTTGAACCTGAACTACCGTGCCCGTGCCATGACAACGTGGGCAGTCTTCAATTTTTCCACCCTCACCAAGGCCGGTACCATTACAGTCATCACAGGTAGAAAGCCTGTTATACGAGATAGTTTTTGTAACACCCGCAGCAGCCTCTTCCAAAGTGATAGAGAGTCTAATTCCCATATCACTACCACGAGTACGCTGAGCAGCGCTGCGACCACCATGGCCGCCGCCAAAGAAGGAGTCAAAGATATCTCCAAAGCCGCCAAAACCACCGCCAAAGATATCTGACATATCCACATAGCCGCCACCGAAACCAGATGGACCATTAGGATCACCATAACGGTCATAGTTGGCACGCTTTTGCTCATCTGAAAGCACAGAATAAGCTTCGTTTACCTCTTTAAACTTCTCTTCTGCATGAGGATCATCAGAAACATCAGGGTGCAGCTTTCTTGCCAGCTTTAGAAAAGCTCGCTTGATTGTTTTTTGGTCTGCATCACGAGCGACACCTAAGAGCTCGTAGAAGTCTTTCTTCTCTGCCACGCTTACTAACTCTCCCCTTGTAAAACTTAAAACTTAAATTCCCATATAGCCAACATGGCCTAATCCGGCCGTACAAGCATACAAAGTCATAATAATAATTGAGTAGAAGGCACCGTTGATAATTCCCGAAACAAAGGCATTTGCAAAACTTCTCCACCAGCCAGCGTTCATCTTTACGCCATCTGCAAGAACGTTTCTCATGCCAAATATCAAAAGCGGAATCAACACAATGGCAAATAGTGGTGAGCGTAAATTAAGCGCCACAAACACTAGAAGCATTGCAGTTATACCTGTGATACGAGCTCCCGCGCGTTGGCGGAACGTCAACTGCTCTGAAGGAACCTTAATATTTACGATAAAATCACCAGTTGCAGAACAATTAGTTCCTGCATTTCCCATTCCAGGTACTCTGATCTGGTCACCATCATGTGAATTAGCTGGTACATCAACCATAATTTCACTTGCAGACAAAACACGTCCAGAACCACCACAAACTTCGCATGGGTCCTGTACAACGTGCCCAGCGCCTTCACACTCTGGACAGTCAACTCTAAACTTACCTACTCCAAAAATGGAAGAAAGATCAATGTCAATATGGCCCGTTCCGTGGCAGGTAGGACAGGTAGTTGCCTCAGCTTTATGCTGAGATCCTTTACCAGCACAAGCATCACAAGTAACAAAGCGCTGATACGTGATTCCTTTCTTAACGCCATTTTTAGCGTCTGTATCATTCAGCGTTAAGTCGTAGACAATATCTGCGCCAGTCTGAGGCTTGTATGCACGAGAGCGCTTTTGAGATCCAGTGGTCCAATTAGTAAAGTTGATATCACCAAACGGGAAGCCTCCCTCAAAAGGAGAACCTCCATAGGCAGATCCACCGGGATATCCAGAAGGACCATAGCCGCCACCATAGAAAGAACCACTTCTCATTGCGTCATAACGACGGCGTTTCTCGGTATCTGACAAAACAGCATATGCCTCAGAAACCTCTTTAAAACGCTCTTCAGCATCGGGCTCTTTATTGATGTCAGGATGAAGCTTACGAGCTTTAGTTTGAAAAGCTTTTCTAATTTCTTCAGCTGTCGCAGACTCAGAAACACCAAGGATGGCGTAATAGTCCTTTTCGTTCATAGCAGCCATGAAATCTCTCCGATTCAACCCGTTACAACATATGATTATGAGAACGTTTGAAAGTGTACCCACTTGTTTTTAACTTAATGCAGTACAAATCCCATTAAGAATATTCATTAACTACATACATAAAAATTCGACATACTATCGAATATGTTCATGGCTTTTTCAAACTACTAGTAAAGAAGATTATCAAATGTTTACTTATGATATTCCCGTATTTTAAGTGCATACTTAATTAATAAATCTTTCGAGTAGGTTTTTTCACCTTTTGAATCTCTAACTTCTTTCCAAAGAATAGAAGCCACCTTTAATTTATTGGAATAGCTATAGCTATTTTCATCTGCACAAAAATCTTTTAAAAATTGATTCCACTGACAAGCCGAATTATCGTATTTCGCATAATCTGAATCACCATAATATACATTTAACAAATCCCTGATTGTAAATGAACTATTGTTCTCTCTCTTAACTTTTCTCCAAGCAGCAGCCATATCAGCAGTAAACTTAAATGGTGTAACTTTTGTTAAAGAAGAAAAATATTCTCTAAATTTTGAATTAAATGAGAAGCCACACTCAAGCAATGGTGAATTTAAAGTAACAATTTTTTGATTAACTTTTTTATTCTTTGTAAGTTTTTTCTTAATTAAATTACCTTTAAAATACTGTTCGATAATATAATTGAGTTCTCGTTTTGTACCTCTATATTCCAAACCTAAAGACTTACATATTTGCATAAGTTCTTCACGATACCAGTAATACTTATTAAACTCATCAAAAGATGTAATATCATCAAAACTAGGTCTTTTTTCTGCCATTCTTCAATCCTTTTTTATTATTCATTTTATTTTGTAACATCAATTAAATACTAACTGCATCAAATAAATTTTTCTAACATTATCTTAACTCCCAAAAACGGCCATAAAGCTCGTTGCCAAGCAGCCAGCCCTTCTCGGTAGGCTTATATGAAGTTCCAATCCTAGAATTTGCCGCATCAACGTGAACTAACAGCCCATCTCGTACGCACGCATCAAACACATCATGTAGACGCGATGCGCCAAATACCTGCTCAGACTCATCTAAAAGCGAAGGCAAAATTGGCTCCATAAGTCGAGCGTGCAGCATCAAATCTTCTGCCACAGCTTCTCTTTGAGACAGAAATTCAATATCAAACTCTGTCGAGAAAAGCGACGCACCTTCAGCAATTTTTCTTGGAGCATCAAGAACCACCAGTCGCGCACGAACGGCATTTTGCGGACGCTTTGGCAAAGAGGTGTTGACCTTGGCAAGCACATCGTACTCAGCTGCAGTCAGCATACTTGCAGCGCTAGTTCCAAGGCCAAGGTACGACTCGCCTGTCCAGTACATCTTATTGTGCTTACAGCTCTTCTGATTGCGAGCATAGCTTGCTACCTCGTAGCGTTCAAACCCCGCTGCTTGGAGCATCTTTGAAGCTGCTTGCATTCGATCTGCCTGCACGTCGTAGGCGTTCCACGGAGTGTCTTTATCCTGGGTTTGCTTAGCCAGCGCCGTGCCTTCTTCAATGGTTAGCGGATAGACGCTCACATGATTTACGCCAAGCGAGATAAATCTTGAGAGTGAAAACTCCCAAGAACTCTCTGTTTGCTCAGGAATTGCACACATAAGATCAACCGACACATCGTAACCATGTTTTTTTGCAGCAAGTACTCTATCGTAAGCCAGGTTGGCCGAGTGAATTCTGCCCAACTTCTTAAGCTCATTATCGTTAAAACTTTGAACTCCCAAAGAAACTCGTGTTACCTCGCCCGTAGTAAGACTGGCGAGAAAATCATCAGATAGTGAGTCTGGATTTGCTTCAATACTGAACTCATCAGGATTAACAATCGCTGAAGTGTGCTGCGCCAAATCCACTGCATCTTGACCAAGCAAGCTTGGCGTTCCACCGCCCATATAAACTGTTTTTGTGGCTGATAACAAACCAAGCTGAGCGGCCTCATCTAGCTGATGTTTTAGTGCTTTAACGTAATTATTCATGCGACTGTCATCTTGTCTTGTAGACCAAGAAGAGAAATCGCAATAGAAGCATTTTTGAGAACAAAACGGAATATGCAGATAAAGTGCAGAGATAGCCGTTTGATTGTATTTAGACTGCCAGGAATCCACAACAGACCACTAGCTCATAGATGGATTGTGCTCAGGAGATTCCTGCTCACCCTCAAGTTGCTTGACGGTTTCTTTAATCTCTAGCGCTAAATCAATGAAATCTTGAGCTGTAACACACCTTACTGACTTACCACGCCAATAGGCAGCGTTTGGAATACCCCTAAAATACCAGGTAGAGAGGCTTCTTGCACGAGCAATATGAATGTGAGCTGCGTCAAGTAAGCGTACATGCATCATAAAAGATGCAAGCATCTGATCAAGCGTTGGAATAAGTGGAGCTTGACCCTCAACTAAAGCTTGAGTGTTCTTGAAAATCCATGGATTACCATAGGTTCCACGAGCAATCATTACAGCTGTCACACCTGTCTCTGTAAGAGCGTGAGCTGCTGCTTCAGCAGATAGCATGTCACCAGAGCCTATGACCGGAATAGAAACGGCGTCGCAAACCCTATTAACCGTCTCCCACTCTGCCTGTCCTCGATACATCTGGGTAGCAAAGCGACCGTGGATAGCAACGGCAGATGCTCCGGCAGCCTCCATGGCGCGCGCAAACTCAGGTGCCACTTCCTCATCCTGACGTCTACCACGCCTAATCTTTACAGTAACAGGTACGTTAACCTCAGACAGACAAGCCTTAACCAAATCTGCAGCAAGCTCTGGGGTGTCCAGAAGGGCTGAACCCTCCCCTTTTTTAACCACCTTAGGAACAGGACAAGCCATGTTGATATCGATAAGAGCCAGCTTATCTCCTAAACGCTCACTAATCTGAGCTGCTGCTTCTTTAAACTGATCCGGCTTTGAACCAAAGAGCTGAACAGCAATATCAGGCTCAGTTGCAAGAGGCTCTACAAGCTCCCAGGTTTTCTCGCCACCATAATGAATTCCTGCAACAGAAACCATTTCTGAATACGCAAGACCTGCTCCGCCAGCTCGAGCCATAGTGCGATACACGCCATCGCTGACACCGGCCATAGGGGCCATAAGCACGGGATTTGCAGACAGGCGCTCCTTAAGTGAAGTACCTGACGCAAAAGGAATAATGCGAGAAGAAAGACCAGCTTCAGGGGCGCAGGTTGCAATAATAGTTTGGAGCGATTCCACAGATACCTTCTACTCGTCATCAACCTTGAGAACAGCCAAGAACGCCTCTTGAGGTACTTCGACTGAGCCAATCTGCTTCATGCGCTTCTTACCCTCTTTTTGCTTTTCAAGCAGCTTGCGCTTTCTTGAAATGTCGCCGCCGTAGCACTTAGCTAAGACGTCCTTTCTACGTGCGCGAACGGTAGAGCGAGAAATGATTTTATTGCCAATAGCACCCTGAATAGGAACCTCAAAGAGCTGCTGAGGAATAATGCCTTTGAGTCTGTCACAAAGACCACGAGCAAGATCGTATGCTTTGTCCTTGTGAACAATAAACGAGAGCGCATCAACAACATCTCCAGCAAGCAAGATGTCAAGCTTAACCAGGTCAGAAGTGCGATATGAATCAAACTCATAGTCAAGTGAGGCATAGCCTTTAGTTCTACTCTTAAGCTGATCAAAGAAGTCCAAGATAAGCTCAGCCAGAGGAATACTAAAGATCATCTCAACGGACTTATCAGACAAATACACCATGTCCTCAGATACGCCACGATGATCAACAACAAGCTGCATAACCGTACCAACAAACTCGGGAGGCACAATAATTTTTGCCTTGAGGTACGGCTCATCAATGCGGTCAATCTTGGTGACCTCTGGAAGATCTTGAGGGCTGGTAATCTCAATCATAGTTCCATCGGTCTTATAGACGTGATAGTCAACAGATGGACTGGTAGCGATCAAGTCAAGATCAAACTCACGCTCAAGACGTTCTTTAACAACTTCCATGTGGAGAAGGCCCAAAAATCCTACTCTGAAGCCAAATCCCAAAGCCACAGAAGTCTCTGGCGACCACGTGAGTGATGGATCGTTAACGTGCAGCTTATCAAGTGCATCGCGGAGGTTCTCGTACTGCTTGTTATCTACAGGGAAAAGACCGGTAAATACCATCGGTTTTGCCTCGCGGTAACCCGGCAGTGGCTCTGCGCATGGATTTTGCTTATAGGTAAGCGTGTCTCCAACACGAACAGCTTCAGGGTCTTTGAGGCCAGTTACTACATAGCCAACCTCACCAACAGAAAGCTGGTCAACAGCCATCTCAAGAGGCCTCTTGGCGCCAACTTCCTCAACAAGAAAAGGAACAGAACCCTGCATCATAAGCAGCTGATCGCCGGCTTTGATTGAACCGTCGAAAACACGCACCGTTGCAACGACGCCTCTGAACTGGTCAAAATATGAGTCAAGAATAAGTGCCTTAAGTGGAGCTGTAGGGTCTCCCTTTGGAGGAGAAACCAAATACACCAAAGCTTCAAGGAGCTCGTGAATACCCTCACCTGTTTTACCGGAGACACATACCGCATCATCAGCCGGGATAGCAAGAACGTCTTCAATTTCTGCGCGTACCTCTTCAGGTCGAGCAGATGGAAGGTCAATCTTATTGATTGCAGGAACAATATCAAGGTTAGCGTTCATGGCCAGCATGGCGTTTGAGACAGTCTGTGCCTCAACGCCTTGCGTTGCATCAACAACCAGCACTGCACCCTCACAAGCAGCCAAAGACCTTGAGACCTCATAAGTAAAGTCAACGTGGCCTGGAGTGTCAATCAGGTTGAACTGATAGCGCTCTCCGTCATCTGCGTCATACATGACGCGGACTGCATTTGATTTAATGGTAATTCCACGCTCACGCTCAATGTCCATAGTGTCCAAGAGCTGTGACTCCATATCGCGTTCTTCAACGGTATGAGTAAGCTCCAAAATGCGGTCACTGATGGTAGATTTACCGTGATCGATGTGCGCAACAATAGAGAAGTTGCGAATATGTGAAGTATCCTGTGTATTCATAAGGAAAATAATAGCGTAAAGTACCCCCTTCGTGCTATACTTCTAAAGCTGCCTCAAACGTGTCTCAGCGAAGAGGCCTCACATAGTAAACACCGAAAGGAACCGCACGTGGCTAACATCAAGTCTCAGAAGAAGCGTATTCTCACCGCTGAGAAGGCACGCCAGCGCAACAAGGCTGTCCGCTCCGAGCTTAAGACTGCTATTAAGGCAGTTCGCACTGCTGTTGAGGCAGGCCAGCTTGAGGACGCACAGGTTGCAGCTAACAAGGCATCCCGCCTTCTTGACAAGGCTGCTTCTAAGGGCATCGTACACAAGAATCAGGCTGCTCAGCGTAAGAGCGGCGTTCAGAAGCTTGTTAACACCCTTAAGTAGTTCTTATCTACTTTTAAACTTTTTAAAACGGACTCCTTGGAGTCCGTTTTTTCTTACCTGAATTCTTTGAATCTACACATTTGCGACGCTACACAAAGCAAAGATAAGCTTGGTCATTGTGGTTGTTTTATCTTCTCCACTCTTAAGACCACGTTCTGCATCTGCACAGAGCCCCAGAATATATTCAAGCTCGCCATCTGCAAATTGACGCGCCCATCGTGCATAATTTCTTACTTGCCAGTCCTGCTTGCCCAAAACTGGAGCAATTTCCCGTTCTGTACCTCGCTTAACCATAGATCTGGCGCAAATAAGCTCTCTTACGCGTCCGGTCATAAGTGACAGATTTCCAATAGCTCCCGATTCATCCATCTGACTATAAAGCTCCAAAGCCTTTTGAGCATTTCTCGCTGATAAACTGTCGAGAAAATCCCACGGCTTGACCTCAACCACTCGTGCAACATGAGTTTCTACAAACTGAACGTCAATTGCACCAGGACGACCCAATAGAGCTGCTAGAGATTTAATCTGAGAATCGAGCATGGTGGTATTATCACCAACACGACTTACAAGCTCACTGGCCACATTTGCTGGAATTTGTAGCCCATACTTTCTTCCAAGATCTCCTATATATTTAGGCAATTCACTTCTGGTCATTGCACCACAATTAATAACTGCGAGCTTACCTAAAACGTCAACTGCTTTGTAGAGCCTTGTTGTTTTTGCAAGCGTCTTTGCAGAAAGCATAAGCGTGGTAGTTGGATTGGGGTTCTTTAGATACTCAACAAGTGCCTCTGATACAGATTTAGGCAATTTACCTGCATCATCAATGACAACAATTCGTCTAGAATCACCCATAGGAAGTGTTTGAGCGGATGACAGAACAGATTCTGGAGTCAGCTCAGCACTTACAGAAATCTCATCAAGATTAAACGTAATAAAACTCTGGTTAAGACGGCTTTTAAGTTTGTCTATAGCCCTCGCACGCTTCATCTCGTCAGGGCCAACAGCCAAATATGCAGCTAGTAGCTTAGCCTGCTCCGCCATCTTTTTCCTCCTCTAAATCTGTATCTACTTTAGCATGTTGCACACTTACCCTAGGTCCATGTTCTCCGGGAAATACTGTGACGTCTCCATAATCTTTTGTGCAATAAAACCTTGCGCCAACACCCTCTAAGATATCCACCGCTTCCCGTTTAGGATGACCATAACGATTATTCTTTCCAGCACTTGCAATTGCTACCTCGGGTTTTAGCGCACGAGCAGTTTCTGGATAAAGCGACTTTGCTGCACCATGATGTCCAACTTTTAAGAAATCTATATCGCCTACATCGCCTGAATCCACCGTCTCTTTTGTCTGATCTCTTTCAGCGTCTCCCGTTAAAAGCGTAGTTAAGGTATTTTGCCCGTCGTTATACGTCACATAGAGCTCAACCGACGCATTATTAGCTTCTTTAGCTTTGTATCCCCTATGTGGCCACACAACGCGAATATGAAAACGACCAACATCAAATTCATCACCATATAAAACTTCATAGGAACTGCTGCCGGAAATCCTCTGAATAGCTCTCTGAAGCTCAGGTTTTTCTTGTTTTGTTATTCCTTCTCCAACTAATACCCGACCTGCCTTCACCGAACCAACCATATACCTCACGCCACCAGCATGATCCTCATCAAGGTGTGTGAGCAAAATAGCATCAAGATATGAGATGTGTTGTCGCTCTAGAGCGTCATTAACCACATCTCCCACACTCGTGTCTACAAGCAGAGAATGCGCACCGTCACTGAGCAATATGGCATCACCTTGGCCAATATCCATCACACAAATTCTTGTTGGCGAGAAAAACTTCCAGTAGATACTTAACCCCAAAATAAGCATAAACACCATCAAACAAATGCCAGATAAAACTACTCTTTTCCCTTTTGGCCAAAACACGTAAAGAGCCACCATTGCTGCAAACACAAGCAATGAAACTATCCAACTCATGTCAGTTAACGACACACTTGCAAAAGATCTTTCGGATAAAAAAGAAGCAAGAGTCTCTATAAACTGACCAAGAAAATCCACAAGGCAAAAAGCAACATTTTGAGCCGGTTTAAACCAACATAAAGCTATTGCCCCAATTCCAAATAAGCTCAGAAGAGAAAATAAACTTGTAATCAGCGCACTTGAAAGAGGAGCAAGTAAAGAAAAATGACCAAAGTACATGCAAGAAATTGGAAGGCACGAAAGCTGAGCAACGGTTGTGGCACACATAGTGTTTCGTACGTCAGAAAACGGTTTTCTAAGAGTCTTCTGTATTTTTCCATATCCAGATAGGTGAAAAGCAATTTTTGCATAGTACTGAGCAAGACCGCCGTAGATATTCATGCCAAAAATACATGCTAAAGACAAAGTGAAAGCAATATTCACACTTAGCTGTGGATCTATACAAAGCATAAATAATGCAACGATAGAAACTGCTGAGAGCGTATGATTTTTTCTTCCCACACATTGCATTACGTATTTTTGTTCAACAAGAAGTATTGCCCTCATTGCAGACGCAGGTAATCCACAGAAAAGCGTGTAGCTACTGAGTAAAAATAAATTCACTACCCCTCTTAAAAGAGGTTTTATCGTTAGCTTTTTAAGAAAAGCGTCAATAAAAGCAGAGAGAATTACCATGTGACAACTAGAAATTGCAATGAGATGCATTAGACCGCAACGCATAAATATTCTAGGAATGTTAAAGCTATACAAGCTAGGCCTATAGGCACAAAGACCACATGCAACTAACGCTCGACCAAAGCTCTGTTCTGGTTGGAGTTGAGAAATACAGTTTTCTCTAAATTGAGCAACTTCTCCAATAATTTCCTCTCCATAGGTTTTTGAATTCACCTTGGTTATCTGAATTGAACCAAGTACTCCTCTCTTAAATTGTTCTTCTGAAAACTCCTTATCTTTATATTGTGTAAACCTACCTTCACAACAAAGATGAGTTTCTCGAAAGAATGGCTCCTTGGCATGTAGCCCCACAGATCCAATGCATCTACCCTGGTACATGACATTTGCCTGACCAGTCCATGCATGATTTTTATAGACTAAATCTCTTGATACGACTAATTCAAAATCGTGTATAGCAGTTGACTCTAAAAGATCTACCGATGCCATTTGACTGGCATATATAAAAGAAGACCTGATAAAGATAATTACAAGTAAAAGTAAAACCGTTCCAACAGTCATAAGGCTAGTATGCGCGCACTTTACATACCAAAGTCCTAAGGCTGCTGCCATGCAGCTTCCTAAAATCTGAAGCAAAATAGTATCAAGCGTTACGTTTTTTGCGATAAAAACTTGCAGCCATACGCAAACAAATAGCAAGGCACATAGGCTATACGGAATAAAAGGCCTAGTGGGTTGTTCTATCACCTTAGACACGAATATTGTCCTTGAGCTGATCAAACTTTTTCTGGCCAATTCCAGAAACACGCATCAGATCTTCAGTTGTTTTAAAAGGTCCGTTCTTTTGTCTGTCTGCAACAATTCGCTGAGCCAGTCCTTCTCCCACACCTTGAAGCTTAGTTAATTCTTCTACAGTTGCTCGATTAATATCTACAACCGTCTTTTTATCTCTCTTCGTATTTGTTTGCTTATTGCTTGTAGTCTTATTTTGCTCTGGCTGTGGAATCTCTGGTGGCGGCTCTTCTCCCTTTTTAGGAATATATATTTTTTGACCATCTTCAACAGGGGACGCTAGATTAATCCCTTGACCGTTTGCATCTTCGGTTAAACCTCCTGCTATTTGAATAGCATCATTCACGCGTGGGTTTGCCATTTGTAGAGCGTAAAGTCCTGGCGACTTAACAGCTCCATCAACATGAACCATCATTTGAGGAGAAGCTTCTTTAATCTTATGATCAGCTCCTGGCTGATCTGTAGCTTTATCTTCTATCGTGTGTTGTGGATTTTCTGCAACAGTCACTCCTTGCGTAGAGTCTGCTTGATTATGTGATCTATCAAAAGACTCCGATGTTCCAGCAGAAATTATTCCAATTAATACAACTGCTGACACAATAGCTAGGACAACCACAGCGGCAACCGCTATGAGTTGTTGCTGAGATAGATTAAACCTTCTCATCAATTTATTAATTATTTGAGTGCGGTTATTTGAAATCTGAGCCATACAATCACCTCAGATTTATATTCAACTATTAGGTTAATGAAAAGCACTACTTTTAAAGATTCATCTAATAGCTTTGTCCAAAAACTGCTGGTAATCTGACACAGTTATCAACAATTACCAGATATGTTGCACAAACTAACAAGAACAGAATTGCACTAATTAAGATTATCAAACCACTCGCATAAAAAATCCGCCCTTTCACGGAGCGGATTCTAAAAATGCATCTGAGCAAAGCGATCAAAAGTTTTGAGCAGTGAAAATATCCTAGTCAGCAATAAACTCTGCAGGAGCAAGTTCTTTATGACGAGCAGCAAGCTTTTTAGGTGGCTTATATGAAGGACACTGACTAAAGTCAATATACTCAATATGCTGCATAAGGTCATCAATCATGGCTTCATGGTCAAAGGAATTCCATGCTTCAAGAACTTCTCGCATTCTTGCGTGAGTCTCAGGACGGCGAGGCATAAACAATGTGCAGCAATCAGGAGCCGTCTGCGTTGAGATATCAAACGTGTTGATATCTTGAGCGCGACGAATGATTTCTTGCTTGTCAGAGCCAATCAGAGGCCTCAAAACAGGTATGGTGACCGCCTCGTTAACAGCAGCAATGTTATCAAGCGTCTGAGAAGCAACTTGACCAAGTGACTCGCCAGTTACCAGGGCTTTAGCGCCCTCAAGCTCTGCAATCTTCTGTGCAATGATGTACATCACGCGACGATACATGATGACACGAAGAGCCTGTGGAACAGCAAGGGAAATCTCACGCTGGTGCTCGCCAAAGGGCACAACATACATTCTGCCAATAAGACCAGCAGGCTCAAGAGCCTCAATGATATCCTGGCACAGATATTCGCTGGTATCGGAAGTCATAGGACGTCCAGAGAAGTGAACGGGAATAACCGTAGCTCCCCTACGACCAACCATCCATGTGGCAACGGGCGAATCTATACCGCTAGAAAGAAGAGACACAACCTTACCCGCAGTACCAACAGGAAGACCACCAACGCCATGAATAGATGCAGCGTAAACGTATGCGTTACCCTGAACAACGTGTACATAGACCGTCATATCCGGATTATGCATCTGAACTTTTTTATCAGGGAAATTCTCGCAAAGGACTGCGCCTACAAGCTGGTTAATCTCAATGGAATGCTTTGGATAGACCGTTGAGGAACGACGAGCATGCACTTTAAACGTAGTAAAGTCACCGGACTCCCCCAGCGCCTTCACGGCGGCGTTACAAAACTCCTGCTCATCTAAGCCACAGCGATATGCCAGAGAAGCGCGAGCAACGCCGGGAACTTGGGCCACAGCATGTTGCAGCTCTTCAGTTGCTTGTTTATCAGTAGTTTCTACAAGAAGGTAGCCAGAAATGCGAGAAACCCCCGCCACTGGAAAGTGTCGGAGGGCTCGTCGCAAATTTGTTACCAACTGATTTTCAAAAGTGGATCGGTTCTTACCCTTTAAACCAATTTCGTGGTAGTGAACCAGACATACTCTTTCAGTCATAACTCTTAATAAACGATGGTGTTCTCGCCCTTAATTGCCTCGTCAAAAGACTCTTTAACAAAGCCAAGGGTACCGTCGTTAATCTCTTTCATAGCAATAGAGACAGAATCTTTACCACTTGCAACAGTAGTAATGTCATCAAAATCCTGAACAGCGGTTACACGCAGGTGCTGACCGTGAAGCATATTGTTAATATCGCAAGCACGCTTAGAAGCAAGAGAGCAAAGCAAGAATGGATTCTGCTCAGTCCTCTGAAGCAGGCTGTCAATCTCAGGCTTAATAACAGACATTAAAGCTGACCTCCGTCTGATTCATAGTCATCAAAAACTTCCTCGAGCTTGCTGAGAGCAGTCTCAAGGTTGTCGTTCACAATGCAAACAGTATAGTCGTTTGCATACTCCATTTCACGTGACGCATTAGAAAGTCTCGTAGAAATGGTCTTCTCGTCTTCTGTACCACGACCTCTAAGGCGTTGTTCAAGCTCTTCAAATGAAGGTGGCTTAATAAAGACGAGAATGGCGTTGGGATATTGTTTGTGGACCATAAGTCCACCCTGAACGTCAATCTCTAGAACAACAGACTGACCTGCAGAAATCAGGCGATCAACCTCGGATTTAAGCGTGCCATAGCAATGGCCATGAACATGAGCCCACTCAAGGAATTCACCAGCATCAACGCGCTTTTTAAATTCTTCATCGGAGAGAAAATGATACGCAACTCCATCGACTTCTCCTGGTCGTGGAGAGCGTGTAGTAGCCGAAACCGTCAGGCCTAGGTTTGGGCGCTTGTCTCTCAACAGAGAGACAAGCGTTCCTTTTCCTACACCTGACGGTCCAGATACTACAAAAAGTTTGGCTGAACGAGCCACTACTTGGTCAGTGCCTCGAGGAGCTGCTCACGCTGACGAGCGCCAAGGCCCTTAACGCGGCGAGTTGCGGAAATTCCGAGCTCGTCCATAATCTTTGCTGCCTTTGCCTTGCCATAGCCAGGAAGGGACTCGATAAGAGCGGAAACCTTCATACGCTCAGCAATAGGATCGGTAGAATCAAGGACCTCTTTAAGGGAGACCTTACCAGTCTTAACCTTCTCGCGAAGCTCTGCACGAGCGTGACGAGCCTGAGCTGCCTTCTCAAGTGCTGCCTTGCGCTGCTCATCGGTAAGTGTAGGTAGAGCCATTGTTCCTCCAAACATCGTTTTCGTACGTCATATACGAAACTCAATTTAATGTGCCTTTTGCACTTCAGCAAAATAGTTTGCCACATAACACGTTATTTACAAGGGGTTTTTTAATATTTCCGCATCAAAAACCACCTGTTCACCATAATTCCAGAAACTTTTGTTAATTTTTCAGCTCAGAAATGATGGCTTCAAATGCTTCGACTGGATCGTTTGCGCAGGTAATTGGCCTACCAACTACCAATTTGCTTGCTCCAGCCTTAATTGCTGCTGAAGGTGTGGAAATTCTGACTTGATCGCCCTTCTCGGCACCTTCTGGACGTACTCCTGGGGTCACGATGAGTGCATTTGGTCCCAAAAGCTCTCTCATTTCCTGTGCTTCCTGAGGAGAGCAGACAATTCCGTCAGCGCCAGCG
>CAKAPZ010000003.1 GCA_916720015.1 uncultured Atopobium sp.
GTAAATGCGAGCGTGACCCCGCATGGAACCTCAGGATCCATGAGCAGGGTCACGCCGTGTAAGCACTGTCTATTCAGCGCGCACATATTTAGATGCGGCTACGCTTAAGGAAGTCTGGAATATCAAACTCTTTCTCATTAGAAGAGTTGTTGGTGCGAGCAGGCTGTGGCTGAGCAGCTACAGGACGAGTTGGCTGTGGCTGAGCAGGACGGCTTGGACGGGTGGTACTCTGAGTATTCAGAGTTGGAAGCTGCTGCTGAACGTTAGAGTCATTGAAGCCGGTTGCGATAACGGTTACGCGAACCTGATCGCCCAGGGACTCATCAACAACAGTACCAAAGATGATGTTTGCATCAGGATCAACGTTCTTAGCAACCAGGTCAGCTGCCTCGTTAATCTCCTGAATACCAAGGTCTTTATTACCAGCAATAGAGAGAAGAACGCGGGTTGCACCCTCGATGGAGCTCTCAAGCAGACGACTAGAAATTGCCTCTGTTGCAGCATCAGCAGCGCGGTTATCACCAGCAGCAATACCAATGCCCATCATTGCGCTACCTGCGCCCTTCATGATGGTGCAGACATCTGCAAAGTCGAGGTTAATTAGGCCAGGAACAGTGATGAGGTCGGTAATACCCTGGGTACCCTGGCATAGAACATCGTCAGCCATGCGGAATGCCTCAAGCATGGTGGTCTTCTTCTCAGAAAGATCAAGCAGACGATCGTTTGGAATAACAATGAGAGTATCAACATTCTCGGAAAGAGTCTTGATACCGTCAGCTGCAGAACCATAACGACGACGGCCCTCGAAGGAGAATGGCTTAGTAACAACGCCAACGGTCAGTGCGCCAACGTCATTCTTTGCAATATCAGCAACAACTGGAGCAGCGCCGGTACCAGTACCGCCACCCTCACCAGCAGTGATGAAGACCATATCAGCGCCAGCAAGTGCAGCCTTGATCTCGTCGCGGCTATCCTCTGCTGCCTCTTTACCAACCTCAGGGTTAGCGCCAGCGCCAAGACCCTTGGTGATGTCAGTACCGATGTGAACCTTAATGTCAGCATCGGAGATTGCAAGAGCCTGTGCATCGGTGTTTACAGCAACGAACTCAACGCCACGGATGCCTTCTTCAATCATGCGGTTGACAGCGTTAGTTCCGCCGCCACCAACGCCAACAACCTTGATAACAGCAAGATAGTTGTTAAGGGTATCGGTGTCCTTAATCATGTCTTCCTCCTTGAGGCACGCTTGTGCCCGTTTGTCCCGGAGCGCGACTGCGCTTAGGCTACGTTTATGCGCTCGCAGAACCGCTGTATAAAACCCTAAACCTCAAGTTAAGGCTTACGCTTCATGCAAAGCGGGGTATATTTGCACAACTGACCCATACAAGTCAAATAATATGTAGAAATTGTGAAGAAAGCTGGTAAACGGTAGGAAACTATTCCCTAACGGCACATATGGTTTGCGCGTTTACCTACGAAACACCAGAGCCAGACTGAACATTTCCGGTAGAAACACGCCTATAGGTTGGGTTTGCAGGCGTTCTTACGTTCAAGTACGTAAGCTCTCCTGGGAACTGCTTAAGCATTGCCAGAATCACTTTTTCTTTGTCTGCAATCTGTGTTGGAGAGCCTAGGGCAACCTGTACACCATTGGTAAGCGTGACAGAGATCGCATCAACGCTACTAGCTGAGTAACTCACAATCTGTGACGTAAGCTCTGACGAGAACGTAGACTGATACTGCATAACCGCTTGAATTTCTGCGTCTGTTGCCGTGGTACCCGCTACAGGAGAAACTGTTGCAGGAACATCTGTGATAAGCAGCTCACCTTCTGAGGTTGCCTTCTCAAGCGCAACGGTAGCGGTAGTCTTTCCTTCTGGTACGTTAAGCTGATCTGCCTCAAGCCAGACGTTATTCTCGCCCAAATACCATGCAACCGGACCAGAAGAAAGCGCCACAACGGCTGTAACCTTGCGCTCTGTGATGGTAATACGCAACGTATTAGGGAACTGCCTCTCGTACGTTGCAGAAGCTACCCAAGGGTCTTTCTGAAGTTCTTGGGTAATAAGGGACTCATCCATATTGAGCAGGGTTGTTCCCTCTTCTACTGCAATGAGCTTTTGAATTTGCTCGTTAGTAACGTGCTCTGTTGGCTCTACCTGAATGTTGGTAATAGCAAAGACTGAGGAAGAACGTAGGACGAGAAAAGCAATGCCAGCGAGAAGGGCGAGGCTAAGCAAGACGATAAAGGCCGTGCGTACTGCCTTAAACGATACCTTTCTGCTGTGTTTAATACGCTCAGCACGAGCTTGAGCTGCAGTTTTTGTAGCGTTATTTGGCTTTTTGGCAGAAATCTTTTTAGTAGAAGGCTTGGCATCAGAAGCTGTAGCCTCAACCTTTGGCTTAGGCTTAAAAGCCTTACTCATAAAAGAAGGCTTGGTTGCCCCTGCCGCCTGAGTAGTTCCAGACGATAAAGGCTCCCTCTTTGTGCCCTTACGGCGTGTTGGTTGCTTTGAAGTATCTTCTGCCATATCTTCCCTATGCCCCAAAACCCAGAAGTTTAACCTCTGGTTGAAGATCAATGTCAAACTTTTCTTGCACGGCATCGTGTGCCCTGCGCATGAGCGCAATGACATCTGAAGCGCTGGCGTTGTCGGTATTCACAATAAAGTTTGCATGGATATCGGAAATCTGTGCGCCACCCTCTGTGGCTCCCTTAAGACCGCACTCTTCAATAAGTGCCCCGGCAGACCTACTACCTGGATTCTTAAAGACAGAACCGCAGCAAAGCTGACCAGTTGGTTGCGTGTTTCTTCTACGCTGCAAGAGTGTATCCATGCCAAGAGCAACTTTAGGACGATTAGACGCTGTCAGCGCAAACGTTGCCTCAAGGATGATCTCGTCTGGCGCAAACGTGGTATAGCGATAACCCCATTCAATCTCAGAAGCATCGTAACGCACAAGACCCTTACCAGGCTTAAGTACCACGCAATCACGGACGGCTTTACCAATCCAATCATGCCTGGTACCTGCGTTCATCGAAAGAGCGCCGCCAATAGTTCCGGGGATACCAGCACACATCTCAAGGCCAGAAAGACCTGCTTTCATGGCCTCATTGCAAACGCGTGCCGTAAGCGCACCTGCACCTGCAGTAATGAGGTTATTCTCGCCAACTGAAATGGTAGAAAGCTCATCGTCGAGCACAATAACGCAGCCGTTGTAGCCCTTATCAGAGACAAGAATGTTTGAACCCTTGCCCAAAAGCACCCAATCAACTCGATTTGCTGCAAGCAACTCAAGCACACGCACCAGCGCCACGTGGCTGTGAACAGCAGCAAAGAGCGACGCCTTACCACCAATCCTAAAGGAAGTATGGTGGCTCAGCGGCTCATCTTGCTTGATTGTTGCATCAAGGGCCCCAGAAAGGCTTACATAGGCGTTAAACAAGCTCACGGCAGAGGTCCTAGTGGTTCTGAAGACGCTCTTTGAGTGCGCGGATAAACATTGGTCCAATCTGAGTGACATCACCTGCGCCCTGAGTAATCAGCAGATCTCCTGGCTGAACCGTATCAAGAAGGTCTGCGATAAGATCTCGGCGAGAAGGGATATAACGCACGTCAGAAACAGTATTGGTAGCCTGAACTCTTGAAGAAACGGTCTTGCCCGAGACGCCTGGAATAGGCAGCTCGCCTGCTGAGAAGACATCCATGACGCGCAAAACGTCAATGCCATCAAATGCATGTGCAAACGAATCTGCCAAGTCCTGCGTTCTGCTGTAGCGGTGTGGCTGGAAAACAACAACAACGCGCTTGAAGCCAAGAGGAAGAGCTGCAGACATGGTTGCTGCAATCTCGGTTGGATGGTGACCGTAATCGTCTACGACGGTAATACCGTTGATGTCGCCTACGTGCGTAAAGCGACGGCGTGCGCCCTTGAACTGCGAAAGCGCTGCTGCGGCCTCCTCAAGGTCAAAGCCAAGAGCATCAGCAACGGCAATTGCAGCGGTAGCGTTTGCAACGTTGTGCTTACCAGGATTAGCTGGAAGTACCACAGAGATAGTCTGACCAGAAGGAGTCTTAATGGTCAGAGGATTCTCAATACCAGCTTTTCTCTCCTCCTGTGTGCAAACAAAGTCGCAGCTTGAATCAAAGCCGTAGGTAACTACGTGCCTACCAGTTGACTGAGCAAGCTCAACGTAATGAGGATTATCGCCGTTGATAACAACAGTTTCTTCCTTATCAAGCAAGCTCATAAACTCACAGAAGGTCTTCTCGATATTCTCTAGAGAACCGTAGTGGTCAAGGTGATCTGCCTCAATATTGGTGACAACAACCACGTTAGGGTTAAGGAACATAAATGAACCGTCAGACTCGTCCGCTTCGCAGACAAAGTACTGGCCGTTGCCGTTTTTACCGTTGGTATCGTAGCCTTCAACAACGCCACCAATCAAAAATGATGGATCAGCGCCAAGTTTGTCCAACATGGTAGCAACCATAGAAGACGTGGTGGTCTTGCCGTGAGTGCCCGCAACAGCAATGGTCTTGCGGCCGCGCGACAAATACGAGAGCATCTTAGCGCGAGGCCAAATAGGAATGGAAAGCTCACGTGCGCGAATGACCTCTGGGTTTGTCTCTGGGATTGCGGTAGAGGTAACAATGACATCAGGCATCACAGCGTCAATAGTGGCTGCGGTGTGGCCGATGCTTACCTGAATACCTGCATCTTCAAGCTCTCTAACATAATGCGAGCTCTTTAGATCGGAGCCGGTAACGGTGCAGCCGCGCTCGTGCAGAACAAGCGCAATTCCGCTCATACCTGCGCCACCAATTCCAATAAAATGTGCACGCGAGATGGTCTTCTCGCCCATGGAATCTGCCATAAGAGAGCCTTTCCAAGTATTGTTATCGTTTGAGTCTTGGACATACCAAGACATGTTTACTCTAACGCAAAACCGAATGTTTTATGCGCCACAAACGGCACTTTCCACAGCGTCAGCCACAAGAGATGCGGCGCTGCGCTGGTCAAGTGTAGCGGCTGCCTCGGAGAGCTTTTTGCGCTGGTCCGCGTTATCTACCAGCTCAAACAAAGCTGCCGAGAAGGTCGTGGTGCCCACCTGGGTATCTGGCACCAGAATAGCTGCTCCGGCATCCGACAACAAATGCGCGTTAGTAGTCTGATGATCTGCTGTTGCCAGAGGGTACGGCACCAAAATGCTGGGGAGCTCAAGCGCTGCAATCTCGGCCACAGAAGATGCTCCGGAGCGAGAAACCACCAGGTCAGCCGCAGCAAGGGTGGCACCCATGTTGGAGATGTAGGGCTTAACCTCCCAGCGAGCAGCCTCCTCGTCAGAAAGCTTCATGAGCGAGACAACCTCGTCGTAGAGCTTCTGGCCTGTTGACTGGATGATGCGCAGGTTAGGACGAGCAAGAAGCTCCTGCTTAAGCGCAGCAAACGTCTCGTTGATACTACGAGCGCCCAAACTACCGCCAAAGATAAGCAGCAATGTCTGATTGTCTGCAATGCCCAGCTCTTGCCTGGAGGCGGCTCTGTCAGCAGAAAGAACGCTCTTACGCACAGGATTGCCGGTAACCACAATGGTGTCTTGAGCCTTTACGTGGCCCTCAAAAGCCTTGCGAGCCTCTGGGAATGCAATGCACACCTTATCTGCTTTACCAGCAGATACACGGTTAGCAAGACCGGTTACTGAGTTCTGTTCGTGAATCAAATACGGGATATGGAGCTTTGCGCAAAGCTGAAGCAAAGGCAACTCAACATAGGCGCCAAAACCAATAGCAACATCAGGTGCACCCTGCTCTTTGAAGCGCTTGTGCAGCTGCATCTTTGCACGCTCAAGATTGTATGCCGCGCTGATGAGCGTCCAAGGACGTCTGCGATCAAAGCCATTTACATGGATAGGTACCAGCTCAAATCCTGCTTCAGGTACCAGCGTACCTTCAAGCTTGTTGGGCTGACCGTAAAACGTAACCTGATGACCGCGCTCACGAAGCTCCTCAGCTAGAGCCAGAGCTGGGTTAATGTGACCAGCGGTTCCACCTGCAGCAATTGCAACAGAGAGTTTCTTCTGTTCTGCCATGCAATCCATCTCCTAGAAATCAGCTATCGGCGAGCCCTGTTGTTTCCACGAAGCCTGTCCGATGCAGAAGGTCCCAAATCAATTCTGCGCCTTCCGGAGGCATCTGTCGTAATACGACCTTGAGGGGCGTCGTCATCTCTTGAGCGCAAAACGCCTCGTGATGGGCGTGCGGAGCTTTGTGCGCTGCTCTTAGGGCGAGAAGAACGTGGGAGTGGCATGCCTACCCCTACCCCACCATCAACCATGGTAAGACCAGCAAAACCTGGAGCATCAAAGGTATCCTGCTCTTCAGCTATGCTCCAAGAAGCGCGTTGCCTATCGTACTCGGTTTCTGGAAGCCTTGACTGCCTTGAAACAGACATCAAAAGACCAACCATCAAGATACTAGACATGATGGTTGAACCGCCGTATGAGATAAACGGCAGAGGCTTACCAGAAAGAGGCAAAAGGCCCAAAACACCACCGATGTTAACAAAGGCCTGGATAATAAACATAGAGGTACAACCTGCAGCAATAAGCCTACCGGTCAAATCTGGTGCATAGCGAGCAATCTTAAAGCCTGCCCATACCAGGGCGCCAAATACAGCCAAAAGACCCAAAACGCCAATAAAGCCCAGCTCTTCTCCGATGACCGCAAAAATAAAGTCATTGTGAGCCATAGGAAGATAGGAATATTTCTGGCGAGAAAAACCAAAGCCAACACCAAAAATACCGCCAGAGCCAAAAGCATAAAAGCCCTGTGCAAGCTGATAACCTGCACCGTAATAATCAGCCCAAGGGTTGAGCATAGTCACAACACGAGCACGAGAATAATCATCTTTAAGAGATAAGAAGGCAAAGCCAATAAAGCCAGCAACAGCAATAGTTGCCAGAACCCTTCGGTCAACATCGGCAAGGTAGCCGATGACCAAAAGTGTTCCCACAATAATCAGTGTGGAGCCCTTGTCTGGCTGGGCCAAAATAAGAAGCAGTGGCGCAAGCGCAGCAATAGCAAACTTTTTAAAGAACTCCATCTGATCTATGGTCTGATCAATAAAGTACTGCTGAGCCAAATACGAGACAGAAATTAAGATGGTGATCTTTGCAAACTCAGACGGCTGGAAAGAAAACGGTCCAATTGAAATCCAACGGGTTGCACCATATGCATCAGCGCCAGCAATAGGAGTAAAAATAATTGCTAGCATTCCAAAGGTCACAATCCAGATAGGTACCTGGAAGTTTCTTACTACTGCGCGGTAGTCAATGCGAGAAACAATAAACGCTAACGCAACTCCTGCCGCAGCAAAGCCAAGCTGACGCTGCACGTAATAGAAGGGGTTGTAGCCCATATCCTCAGAGGTCATAGCAGAAATTGATGATGCAGAGTAAATCATCACCAGACCAAAACAAACCAAAATGGTTGTAGCAACAAGCAACACCAAACGAGGCTGCATAAAACGCTCTGGAATAGCACCAAAACGGCCTTTTGCCTGCGCACGTGAAGAAGATCTCTGGCGAGAAGTGCTTGAGTGCTGCGAGCGCTCAGTTGTTTGATTTCTACTAATAGCCATTATCGAACAACCTCTTTTTGTGCAAGATCTGCTACCAGCTGCTTAAAGACACGGCCACGCTGAGCCATGCCAGAAAACTCATCAAATGATGAGCATGCAGGCGAAAGAAGCACTACAGAACCTGGACGAGCAAGCTCCACTGCACAAGCAAAGGCTTCACGCATATGAGACTCTTCTGCAATTTCTGCACGTCCACCAGAAACACGACGGAGCGCCTCTGCAAAGCGAGGACCAGCCTCTCCAAAGCAGATTGCGTATGCACAGGTAGCGGACACCTTCTGAGCAAACTCATCAAGCTCTGTGCCCTTATCGTGACCGCCAAGTAGCAAAATAACGTCTTTACCTGGGAACGAGGTTAATGATTTTTCAACTGAATCAGTGTTTGTTGCTTTGGAATCGTTAACGTACAAAACGCCATTAACCGTATCAACAGGCTCAATTCTGTGCTCAAGCGGCATAAAGTCCAACAGAGCATGCCTAATAGAAACAATATCAAGTCCCAGGAATAAGCCACATGCAGCTGCAGCAAGAGCGTTGAGTGCATTGTGCGCTCCCCTAATGTGGAGTGCATCAGCTGCTACAAGCTCCATCTCTTTACCAGATAGCCTGACTACCAGCGCTCCATTGCGTACAAAGGCGGCGTTTTGCGTACCGGGATCTGTCTGAGCAAGATGGCATACGGCAATGCCGCGAGCTTCAAGGCGAGAAGACACGTCTTGGCAGAACTCATCCAAGTCAGAGACAATTGCCAGGTCATTTGCATCAAGGTTGGCAAAAATCTTCTCTTTAGCTGCTGCATACGCCTCGAGTGAACCATGCCACTCAAGGTGATCCGGCGTAATGTTTAAAAGCATCGCAACATGAGGATGCAATTTTTGAGTAGTAGCAAGCTGGAAGCTTGAAAGCTCTGCTACAAACCAGCTCTTAGGTTTTCTCTCTGCAAGTTGGTCCGTAATAGTTAATCCGATATTGCCAACAGCACTTGCATCAAGACCCGCATACTGCAGAATAGACGTGGTCAAGCTTGTGGTGGTAGTTTTACCATTTGTGCCGGTAATACCAATCCACTGTGAAGGGCTCTCTTGATAGGCAAACTCTGGCTCGCCCATAATTTGCTTAGAAGCTGCCTTTGCACTGACGAACAGCTCAGAAGTGTCTGGAATACCAGGAGATGCAATAGCCAGGTCAAAGGTACCCTTAACCTGATCGGAGCCGCATTGTACCTGTACGCCTGAGTCTGCAAGCTCTTGGACCTTCTCGCCAACAGTAGCATCTGCGCCGCCCACAAGAGTTACGGAAGACACACGACCCTCTGGCTGCTGCAGCAAATACGTGCAGACAGAGACGCCGGTCTTACCAAAACCAAGAACACAAACATTTCCAAATGTTTCTAGAAGCGACACGCAAACGGTCCTTTCTAAGAGCAATACCTTTAATGAAGCTGGAAGTACAGAGCAAAGCCCAGAGCAGCAAATGCGCCGGAAATAATCCAGAATCTAAAGACTACTTTTGTCTCGTTCCAGCCAAGTTTTTCAAAGTGATGATGCAGTGGAGCCATCAAGAATACGCGCTTTTTAGTTGCCTTGTAGCTGACAACCTGAATGATAACGGACAGTGCCTCGATGATAAAAAGACCGCCCATGACCAGGGAAACTACCTCAGTCTTGGTAAGGACAGCTAGAGCTGCAAAGGCAGCGCCCCAGGCAAGAGAGCCGGTGTCTCCCATAAAAATGCTTGCAGGATAGCTGTTAAACCACAAAAAACCAATACAAGCGCCTGCGATAGATGCGGCAAAAACAGCAAGGCTACTCTCGCCATAGCGGAAAGCTACCGCAGCCATAAAAATCATGACGACCATAACGCAGCCACCAGCCAGGCCATCAAGGCCGTCGGTCAGGTTAACAGCGTTGGAGAGGCCAGCCATGAGCAAAAAGACAAAGAAGAGATACAGCCAAGGGATAGAAATACTGTTTCCGCCTAAATTGACGGTAGTAGTAAGGATACCCAGGTTGATATCAAGGCCACCAGGGAACGCAATAATGGGCGTAATGCCCCAAATGTTAACTGCTGCCAGGCAAAATGCAACAGAAATGGTAATAAGCCCAGCCATCTTCTGAGATGCGGTAAGGCCAAGGCTTCTACCATGAGCAACAGACTCGATATCGTCCAGAAGACCAAGCGAGCCTGTGAGCAGCATAGCTGCCATAGCAAGAATGAGGTCGGTGTTCCACTGAGCAAGCGCAACGCAGGTCAGCACAATGCTTACCAGCATAACGACGCCGCCCATAGTAGGAGTACCCTGCTTGACCAGGTGCTGCTGAGGGCCGTCAGCGCGAACCTGCTGGCCCACTCCCTCTTTCTTCATCAGTTTGATAAAGAGTGGCATTAAGGTCAACGTGATGATGCAGGAGACACCAAGTGCTACAAACACCTGGTATGTTGGGTAAATAGTCTGGTAAAACATTACTCAGTAACTCCTTTTACAAAAATATCAAGCTGGGCAGACCTCGATGCCTTGGCGAGAAGAACGTCTCCTTGCGCAAGTACTGGTCCGAGCACGGTAAGCGCTTCGTTGACATCGCTGAACTGTTCAATTTTATCTTCCGAGAAACCCATAACGCGCGCAGCTTCAACCATTTCACGCGCGGCTCCCGTGCCAACAAAGGCAACAAGGTCTGGGTTCTTAGCAGCAATATAGGCGCCCACATAACCATGAAGGCGCTTCTCCTCTGGTCCAAGCTCACCAATCTCTCCGATAAGAGCAATGCGGCGACCTACCGCTGGCATCTGCATCAACACGTCAAGCGCTGCAGCTGTTGAGTTAGGGCTTGCGTTGTAAGAATCGTCAATAATCTTGGCACCACAGGGTGCGTCAAGTACCGAAAGACGCATACGAGTGGCAGGCATCTGCTCAATAGCCTCTGCAGCAGCGTCAAGGTCAAGACCAAGCGTCTCTATAGCCTCAAGTGCCAAAAGAAGGTCATCTACCACAACGCGCCCAGGTACCTCAAGGGTTACCGTGCGTGACCAGCCGGACGCAGCAACAATAGTGGCAGTTGGAAGGCCCTCCTCGTCAAGAGTGACCTGCTGCGCGCTCATGACGTCAGCTTCTGTGGCGCCCACTGTCTTGCAAACAACATGAGCAGGGCGAGCAAACTCATCTGCAATGAACTTGGTGTAGTCCCCTGCCGAAGCCTGAATAAGCGTAGGTTCAATTGAGCCAAATGCACGCATGCCCGAGACAATCTCTGCCTTGGCGCGCGCAATGTTTTCTCTGCTGCCGAGAAGACCAATGTGGCTGGTACCAACGTTGGTAATGACTGCCACTGTTGGACGAGCAACCGAGGTGAGCCTGGTAATCTCGCCGGCATGATTCATGCCCAGCTCAAGAACAAGCACCTCTGTGTCTTCCGGAGTGGAAAGTACTGTGAGAGGCAGGCCAATGAGGTTATTGTGGTTGCCAGCAGTAGCATGCACACGGCGGGTAGCGCCAATGCCACGACGAAGCATTTCTTTGGTGGTAGTTTTACCAACCGATCCGGTTACACCCACAACCAGCCAGTTTGGATGGGCTTCTCGCCAAGCAGCGGCAAGAGCCAGCAGAAACGCCTCACAGTCATCGTCAGCGGCTTCAAGAACGCTGACTCCTGTGGCGGCCAGGTTGTCAAGCAGATTGTCTGCTACAGGCTCAGATGCCACTACAACAGCAGCGCCCGCCTGGGCAGCAGATAAAAGATAGGAGTTTCCATTGACCTTCTCGCCAGCAAAGGCCACGAAGAGCGAGCCTTCCTGGACCTCGCGAGAGTCGATGACGGCCGCGCCCGCAACCTCGCGGGTTCCGCGGTGGAGCAGTCGTGCATGAGTAGCTGCGACTATCTGTTCAACCGAAAGCTTAACCATGAGCTCTCCTAGTTATTGATTGGTTGAATATTAAGGCGTGTAGCTGCGTCTTTTGCAAATTGCGAGAAGACCACAGCGGCAGATTGCGATGCAAGTTGGTAAGTATCGTTAAATCCAACGTAAACCATCAAATCAGATTCTGATGGATTCACGATACCGCAGAAGGAAGCAACAAAACCGGAATTCTCGCCGTACGAGCCGGTTTCTTCCACAACCTGCTGGCCCGTACCTGTTTTACCAGCAACAGTATAGCCATAGATACCTGCACGAACACCGGTACCCTCTTTGACAACGGTAGTCATCATGTCAAGCTCGGCCGCAGCTGTGGAAGCGGAAATAACGTCTTTAGTAGGCCAGGTAACCTCTTGACCGCCCTTAGAAACCATAAAGTGTGGAGTCACCATAGTTCCCTTATTAGCAACAGCGGTATATGCGCGAATAACCTGGATAAATGGGATTGCAAGGCCCTGACCAAACGCCATGTTTCCGCCAGTTGGGCCTTCATATTCGTCCAGAGAGCGGACAATTCCTGTAGCTTCACCAGGGAAGTCAATGCCTGTGGCGTGTCCGATGCCGAACTTATCAATTCCTGCTGCAAAGCGCTCATCACCTATGAGCTGTGTCTCGAGGAAGGCCATACCAACGTTAGAGGAACGCCTGAGCATCTCTCTTACGCTCATGTCCATGGCGCTGGTACGCCAATCGTCGTCGGTAACCTTGTTATCGCCAACTTTGAGCTCGGTTGGGATATTGAAGGTTGAATTTGGACCAAAGAGGTTGTTATCTATACCAATTGAGGTGGTGATTACCTTAAATACGGAGCCTGGCTCATAGATACTTGAGACAAGCTTGAGGTTGAGGGATTCGTAGTCAACGCCGTTATCGCTCTTAAAATCTGGCAGAGGGTACGAAGCTGCGGCATAAATCTCTCCGGTACGAGGATTCATTGCCATAATTGAGCCACCCTGCTGGGGCTCAATGTCTTTTACTGCAGCAGTAAGCTGCTCTTCTGCCTTCTTCTGCAGCTCAATATCAATGGAAAGAACAATGTCCTGTCCATTTTGTGCCTCAGTGATGTTTGAGGTACCGCCAGCAATTGGCGTACCACCAGCGCCGGTCTCAACAATCATGTGGCCATTAGTACCTGCAAGGATATCGTTGTAGTAATACTCAAGGCCAGAAGCGCCCTCGTTGTCTGCGTTTACAAAGCCCAGAATCTGAACGCCAACGTTGCCATAGGGATAGACACGCTTGGTGTTATTAACAAAATAGACGCCCTTGAGGTTTTTCTCGTCAAGTGCTTTTTCAATCTTGGAAGCAGTGTCCGTGTCAACACGACGACGCACGTAGACAAAGGTGGTGTCTTGCTGCAGGTCTCCAAGATAGTCTGAAGGGCTTCCGCCTAAGAGCGAGGCAAAAACCTGAGCTACAGTGCTGGCGTCTTTGATCTCTGAAGGGTTGGCGTAGATGTCTTTGCAGTCAACGCTCATGGCTAAGACATTGCCATTGCGGTCGTAAATGGTACCGCGACGAGCGTGCAAGACAATATCGTTGGTGCGGTTATTCTCGGCGCCCTTTGCAAGATCTGCTGCCGTAAAGATTTGCAGCCAAGCAAGCCTAAGAACAACAATTGCCACCATAAGGGCCATAGCAGTTGCTACACGACGGAGTCTACCTTCAGGGCCAACACCATCCGAGCCACCGCTGCTACCACGATGACCACGAAAATGCACACGAGAGGCCTCGTCGTACGAGGCCTCAGGAGTTTTTCTGCGCGATGCGCGAGTATGTCGATTCTGCGTACTCACAACGTATATTTTACGCCTAAGCGTTGTTGTTTACATCTACAACAGGGCGATTTGTCTCAAGAGTCATGCCGTAATTCTGAGTAGCAATGCGCTCAATGCGTGTAGTGCTTGCAAGCAGAGAGCGAGAAACGCGCAGGGAATCGTTAGTTGCAGTTGTTGCACGCATTTCATTTCTGATGACGTTATTAGCCTGAAGAGTAGAAACCGTAGCGGTAGAGATACCAATACGGACAACACCAAGTGTCAGAAAGAGTGCTGCAGCAACAGCAATAAGCTTGACACGCTGGATGAACTGGCTGCTTACGCCACGGCGAGCATCGGCATCAAGGCCGCCACCAGGGACAACCTCAAAAGATGTGCGAGTGCTCTGTTCAGGAGCGTACTCATGCTCAAACTGAGTTGTGCGTGCTACAGCTTCTGATCCGTAACGTGCCATTAAACTTCAATCCCTTCAAAAACTTCTTAACAACAAGCAACAAGTGCTATGGGGTACTTCATTTCTCTGGGTCGCGTTTAACCGCTACCCGCATCAGGGCGCTTCTCGCCCTTGGGTTGCGCTCAATCTCTTCTGGAGTAGCCACAAGAGGTTTGCGCGTAATCACGTCAACTATCGGCACTTGACCGCACATACAAACCGGAAGGTCTGGCGGGCAGATACAACCTTGGCTGAGCTCGGAGAACACGTGCTTGACAATGCGATCTTCAAGCGAGTGATACGAGATTACGCAAATCCTGCCTCCTGGATTAGCCCAGGCAATTGCAGAACGTAGTCCGCGTTCCAAAACCTCAAGCTCGTGGTTCACTTCAATACGAAGTGCTTGGAACGTCTTTCTGGCGGGATGTCCGCCGTGACGACGCGCTGCTGCGGGAATTGCCGCCTTGATTACCTCAACAAGTTCAAGCGTCGTTTGGATGGGACGCTTTTCTCGCGTTTGCACAATGCGTCGTGCAATGCGGGAGGCAAATTTCTCGTCTCCGTAAATTCGAAGGATTCGGGCGAGGTCGGCTTCGTTATAGGTGTTGATGACCTCTTGTGCAGTTGGAGTTTGTTTGCCCGGGTCCATTCGCATATCCAACAGGGCATCTTCGTGGTACGAAAAGCCTCGCTCTGGGATATCAAGCTGAGGAGAAGAAACACCAATGTCAAAGAGGAAACAGTCAACTCCGGGGACTTCTGCAGAGACGAGAAGTTCATCGAGGTCGCCAAAGTTTCCCTTAAGCGGCAAAAACTCCGCGTTTGGTACTTCTTGCTTCAGGCGAGCAGCTGCTGCTTGATGAGCCATTGCATCCTGGTCAATTCCAATGGAAAGACCGTCTGGAGCAATCAGCTTTGCCATCTCTACGGTGTGGCCCGCTCCTCCCAAGGTGCAGTCGCAAACAACTTCACCTGGCTTGGGGTCCAGCTCGCGCAGCACTTCTGCAAGCATTACTGGTTGGTGCCGATATTCGACTTTCAAGTTACCGTCTTCTACCTTCACGATCTTCTCGCCTCACTAGGCGCCAAAGATGAGGTCCTCGAGCGTTGCAACGCGGTCATCTGCCGAGAAGAGGCTATTCCACTTGTTGGTGTTCCAAATCTCAAAGTGGTCGCCGTTACCGACAATAGTGACGTCGCGGTCAAGCTGGAGCTTCTCCCTAGCCTGTGGATCGGACTCGTCAATCTTTCCCAGAGCAACGCGGCCGGCCGAGTCAATGTCGACGGTTGTTGCTGCTGCGTTCAGCATGCGAAGTGCTGTGACGTCGTCGCGGTTCCTTGGGTTGAGGTTCAGACTTGCAATCCAAGCCTCATACGCCTCAGGTGAGTAGCCGTAAAGCGCGTCCTGTCGACGGAGCAAGATGACAACATCGCCAAGCTGCTTGCGCTGAGCTGCAGGAAGAGTCACGCGAATCTTGGAGTCCAGCGAGCGCTGATACTGACCAGTAAGCATGTCTCCCCCTTTCACGTTGGCGCCCCTTGCCGCGTGGGCTGTGTTTGTGTTGTGTGTGCGCGGCAATGCTTGGGCATAGTCCGTCGATTGAACGTGAAATAAATATAACTCATTCCGACACTTACACACACTAGAAAACACTTTCCAACACCAAGTATTTTTCTTATGGTCTAGCTGGGGTTTAACGTAGATACGAGATATGACATTTTGACCACAATATGTAGTGTTTAAAAAAATCCGAACTACAAAAGAACGGATTTTCTTAGCCTTAAGCACGATTTATTAAATTTTTTATGTCGTGAAAATTTTTGAGGAAATTGTGGTGAACTCGTGGCGAAAATCACACGTTGCCCTAACGAAGCCTTCGCCTTGCTTTTACGCGGTCATCACTTTGCCCCACGCCTGTCCCACGCTTGCTCCGCGATTGCGTCAAGCGCGATTATTTGTCGGCGTGAACGTGAGCTCTTGGGTGAGCCTCAAGGTACACGTCTCTAATGTGCGACCTATCTACGTGCGTATAGAGCTGCGTGGTTGAAATATCAACGTGTCCCAAAAGCTCCTGCACCGAGCGAAGATCAGCGCCACCCTCTAGAAGGTGTGTGGCAAAACTGTGGCGCAGTGTGTGAGGATGCAAACCTTCAATCCCCACTACCCTGCCATAATTTGCCACCAGTTTATGTACCGACTGGCGAGAAATACGTCCACCTCTGGCGTTTACAAACACCTCGGATACTTGACCATGCTTAAGCAAAAGCGAGCGAGCCTCATAAAGGTATGTTTTAAGTGCACGATGCGCAGAGCCCAACACAGGGACTACGCGCTCTTTGGAACCCTTACCAAAAACACGCAAGAGTTCATCTTCTAGAAGGACACCTCGAACCTCAAGATCGCAAAGCTCAGACACACGAAGGCCGCATCCATACAGCAGCTCAAGTATGGCTCTATCTCGAATACCTAGAGGCGAATTAGGAAACGGCTGATCAAGCAGCTCTTCTGCCTTCTCTTGAGAGATAACATCAGGAAGCCTTTGAATTCTTGCTGCGGTAGGTAAATCTTCAGCTGGAGATGACTCACAAATTTGCTCAACAGCCATAAACTTGTGGAAGTTTCTAAGTGCCGCAGTGTGGCGTTCAACCGAAGCTGAAGCCATACCTAAATCTCTAAGAGAGCCTATGTACTCTTCAACATCTGAGCGAGTTACCTGGTTGGGCAAAGTAATTTTTTTGCCATTCAGCCAAAGCAAATAACCCTCTAAATCTCTGGTATAGGCATCAAGCGTATTTACAGAAAGACCTCGCTCAACAGCAACGTACGCTAAAAATTCTGTACGCGCCTGAGCGAGGTCCATAAGTATTCTTCCCTAGTAAAAATCTGCTTAGAGAGACTGGTTTACATCATGACGGTCAACACCCTCATGATGAGCGATTGCTGCACGTGCAAACTCACGGAACAAAGGTGCAGGATGAGTTGGACGGCTCTTGAACTCTGGATGTGCCTGGCTTGCAACAAACCAAGGGTGAACAGACTCTGGAAGCTCAATCATCTCTACAAGGCGATCGTCTGGAGAAACACCAGAAACTACCAGACCCGCCTCAACAAGCTGATTACGGAATACGTTGCTTACCTCATAGCGGTGACGATGACGCTCGTAAACCAAGTTGTTGCCATATGCCTCGTGTGCAAGAGTTCCCTCAACAACCTTGCAAGGATAAGAGCCAAGGCGCATGGTACCGCCCTTGTCAGTAATATCCTCCTGATCAGGCATAAGATCGATGACAGGGTATGGAGTATCTGGACCAAACTCTGCAGAATTTGCACCCTCCATGCCGCAGACGTCACGAGCAAACTCAGTAACAGCCATCTGCATACCAAGGCAAACACCAAGGTAAGGAATCTTGAGCTCACGAGCACGACGAATAGCAACCATTTTGCCCTCTACGCCGCGAAGACCAAAGCCGCCAGGAACCAAAATGCCATCTGCACCAGCAAGCTCCTGCTCTACGTCTTCTTCTGTCAGCTCTTCACCGTTCACCAGGCGGATATCAACGTGCCTGCCATAGAAAATACCAGAGTGGTGAAGTGCCTCAATAACAGAAAGGTAGGCATCAGGCAGTTGCGTATACTTACCGACAACATAAATTCTTGTTGTGTCTTCAAGCGCATTTGCCTTATGCATAGCGGTAGTAAATGCTTCCCAGCCGCCAAGATCACTTGAACGGACTTCCAGACCAAGGCGCTCAAGTACCTTTTTGTCAAATCCCTGTGCTGCCAGGTGTGCTGGAACGTCATAAATTGAAGGCAGGTCATTGTTCTCAAAAACGCAATCTGCATCAACGTCGCAGAAATTAGCGATTTTCTCGCGAATAGATTCATCCACAGAATGGCTAGAACGGCACACGATAAAGTCTGGCTGAATACCAAGGGAACGAAGCTCTTTTACGGAGTGCTGCGTAGGCTTAGTCTTAACCTCATGAGCAGCAGCAATATAAGGAACAAGGCTCACGTGAATAATAGCAACGTTGCTTGCGCCACGCTCTTTTCTAAACTGGCGAATTGCCTCAACAAAAGGCTGAGACTCAATATCACCAATAGTGCCACCAAGCTCTGTGATGACTACATCAGCATTAGTAACCTCTTCAATGCGAGCAAAACGAGCCTTAATTGCATCAGTTACATGAGGAATTACCTGAACTGTTCCACCAAGGAAGTCTCCAGCGCGCTCACGCTGAATCAAAGACTGATAAATGAGCCCAGTGGTGAAGTTAGACTCCCTGGTAAGGTTCTCATCAATAAAGCGTTCATAATGACCAAGGTCAAGGTCAGTCTCTTTACCGTCCTCAGTGACAAAAACCTCACCATGCTGGAAAGGACTCATAGTGCCTGGGTCAACATTGAGATATGGGTCAGCTTTTTGCATCATGACCTTATAGCCACGAGCCTTAAGAAGTCGGCCGAGAGATGCAGCAGTGATTCCTTTTCCAAGAGAAGAAACAACGCCACCTGTTACAAATATGTGCTTGGTCATGGATTACTCCCGTAGGTAAGATTAGCCAATTACATTTCTACGGGTCTTTATATTATTCCGCTTTGAGGCCCATAGAGTCGAGAAATTTAATCTCCAAACAAATACATTGTTATGTCCATGTAGTTCTGAAAAATCTAGCGGACTTCTGACAGCAGCTCATGTGCGTGAGCTAAAGAAGCCTCAGTTATAGAGCCTGAAAGCATGCGCGCAATCTCTTCTTCTCTCTGAGTGCCAGAAACCTCTGTAAGAGAAGTTATAGGAAGCGCGTTATGTTCTTCTGTCTTTGAGACTACATACTGTTTAGAGGCCATAACAGCAACCTGTGGCAGGTGAGTTACCACAATCACCTGATGTGTTTTAGCAAGCTGCGCTAAAACCTCTGCAAGAGCAACGGCAGTAGCTCCACCAACGCCAGCGTCAACCTCATCAAATACAAGCGTATCGCAGACGTCAGACTCTCCCAGAACCACTTTACATGCGAGCATGACACGAGAAACCTCACCACCAGAGGCAATCTTTCTAAGCGGACGAGCAGTCATCTGAGCTGAAGGCTTATACATAAGCTCAATCTTTGTAGAGCCAACTTTATTCCACTGCTCAAAAGGAAGATCTTCAAAGTTCAATTCAATCTGAGCTGAACCCATCTGCAGATGACTCATTTGCTTAGTAACAGCATCACAAAGTTTTGGAGCTGCAGCAACACGAACCTTTTTAAGTGCCTGAGCCTTTACGGTAAGAGTTTCTTTTGCTTTATCTACTTCTGCCTGTGCCTCACGGACAAGCTTTTCTGTGTCTCTTGTAACCTCAAGAAGATTTTGAGCTGCCTGGTATTTTTTAAATACATCTTTCATACCAGGGCCATACGTTCTCATAAGACCCTGAAGACGAGCCATACGACTTTGCATCTCTTCAAGTGCTTCTTCATCAAAATCGAGAGATCCAACATAGCTTCTGAGCTCTGAAGAAACATCCTCAATCTCTATAAGTGCACTTGAAAGAGACTCTGCATAGTTACCTAGCGTAGCATCAAACGTTGCAGCACTTTGAAGCATCTGAACTGCATCAGAGAGAGAATCAATAACGCCCTCATCTCCTGAGAGCAACTCATGTGTTCCTCCTGCAGCTTGAAGAAGAGCCTCTGCGTGCTCAAACCGAGGAAGTTGCTCTTCTAAGTCTTCTAGCTCCCCTTCTTTAGGAGAGACCTCATCAATTCTTTGAACAAGAAATGCCGCTTCATCAATCTTTGCATTGCTAGACTGGCTTACTTCAATAACTCGTTGAAGTTCAGCGATTGCAGCATGGTAAGCATGAAGAGCGTCTACATACTCTGTCTGACAAGATTGAATATCTGATCCAATCCATGCATCCAACATGCTGACATGATTTTTTACGTCAAGCAGCCTTTGATGTTCATGTTGACCACACAGATCAATTGATGTTCCAATGCCTCCAGCCAGCTCTTTAACTGATGCCATGTGGCCATCAATCTCTACCCTGCCTCTACCATCAGCAGAGACTTTTCTAGAGACAACAATGCCCTCTTGATCTTCTGGTGAGGTAAAAAAGCGTGCCTCAACCCTAAGAGCGTCTGTTCCTTCTCTTACTGCAGAAGCATCAGCGCGCTCTCCTACTAAGAGCTTAATAGAAGATAAAAGAGCGGTTTTACCAGCACCTGTCTCTCCTGTTAAAACAGTTAAACCTGAGGCGGGTGCAAGAGAAGCGTCTTCAATAAGTGCGACATTTTGCACACGAAGTTCATCAAGCATATATGACCTGCTTACTGACCAGTTTTACCGTAAAATACGCGAGAAACTGAACGATAGAAACTATCAGCGCTTCTATCAAGCAGAATGATATCTCCTGGTCCACGGCTAATACGAGCTTTGGTAGCAACACCCTCTTCTGGATGCTTAATGTTTTGCCCGTCAGAGAAGAAGTGACATGGTGCAGGCCTATCTTTTGACATAGTGATTTCAACCACGTCAGAAGGAGAAGTAAGGAATGCACGAGCCAAAATAGTATGTGGTGCAATTGGCACGCAAACCATTCCCGAGAACTCTGGTGTAACAATAGGACCACCAGCGGCTAGTGCGTAGCCGGTGGATCCAGTTGCCGTACTCACAACAAAACCATCACCGCGAAGCTTATCAATATGGTTGCCTGATACAGAAACCGTAAACTCAACCATATCGCCTGCTCCACCTCTGGAAACTGCAAAATCATTGAGCGAGAAGGTCTTCTCGACGTAAGTTTCTCCAGATGGAAGCTCGTATTCTGTTTCTATTGCAAGTGTTGCTCTTCTAGATACGTGGAGCTCTCCAGCAAGAGCATCCGCCACCATCTCAATCATTTGATGAGGAGTTGCACTGGTTAAAAAGCCAAGGTGACCATAAGAGATGCCCAAAATTGGAATTTCTGAATACTCAACAATTTTGGCAGCCCTCAGAAGTGTTCCGTCTCCACCAAGAGAAATAACAAGCTGGCAATCAGAACAGTCTATAACTTTATCTGGGAACAGCTTTTTATCGTGTGCCCACTGGACATCACAGCCCTGTTCAAAGAGCCATTCTTCAAGTTCACGTGCACCAGAAACAGCAACTTCTCTTGAATAATTTGGAACAAGAAGTACCTTCACGCAAACCACTCTCCCGATTTTGCTTGACTGCACAACTGAAACAGTTAACACGTCTGATTCGATGTACTTAGTATACCTAAAAAACTACGAACAATACTACAAAATAGAACATTAGTTCTATTTCACTATTTCTACAGAATGACTCGATACCACTGAAGCAAGATCCAAATCATGCGAACCTGCCTCAAGCTGTCCAAACAGTAAATATTCCACGTTGCCCTTAGCACCGTGAATAGGACTTTCACACGCGCCCAAAGGACCCATATGAGCTTCCTTAAACGCATCGGAAACCTTTTGCAGCGTTTGCAGACGCACGGAGGCATCAGTCACAATACCGCCCTCACCCACTTCTTCCCTCTTAGCTTCAAACTGCGGTTTGACCAGCGTAACAAAGGCTCCTTCAGGAGCTAGAACATCTAAAACAGAAGGAAGAATTGACAAGATTGATGTAAACGATACGTCACACACAGCAACATCAAAAACGTGCGAGTAACCCATTTCTGGTAGGGATGTAATATTTGTACGTTCGAGCAGTTCAACCCTATTGTCGTTTCTCAGCGACCAATCAAACTGCGCATAGCCAACATCAACCGAGGTAACCGAAGCAGCTCCATGTTGAAGCAGGCAATCGGTAAAACCACCAGTTGAACAGCCAATATCTAAACATTTTTTCTGTTGAACCGTAAAATCAAAAACTTCAAAGGCACGCTCAAGCTTAAGTCCGCCTCGGCTCACGTATGGAATAGCACCTTTTACGTGCAGAAACAATCCCTCAGGAACAAGCTCTCCTGCTGAAGTTAATCTTCTGTCGCGCGTAGAAACATCACCCGCAAGAATTGCACGTAATGCAGCTTGAGTGTCCTTGAAAAATCCTTGCCTAACCAGCTCTTTATCGAGCCTTTGGCGAGAAATGCGTTGAGCCACTAGCGCTCATCGCTTTCTGAAACCACGTCATCAGACGACGTTTCATCTGCAGCTGAAACCTCAACCTGCTCAGAAGAAGCCCGCTCATCAGTGGTAGCTGCTGCGCCGGTTGCGTCAGTTGCATCCCCTGCTGCCTGAGCCTGAACCAAACGTTCTTCCTCTTCTGGCGTAAACTCTGTGGTGTCAACCATATTGACAGCCTTTGAGCCTAGAGCAATTGCCTCATCAAAGAGATCAAGAGAATGCTCAAGCGAGACGTTCTTATCGCGAACTTGATCAACAATTGAATCAAGCCTTGCGGTTATCTGGTCAAAGCTCTGATATTCAGACGTATCGATTTTTGTCATGGCTACTCTGCATTTTCCACAGAGCTTACTGGCTCTTCTTCAGAATTGTCCTGCTCAGCAGACTGCTTATGACACAGAGAATAAATGTCTTCTCCAGCCTCAATATCATCAACAATACGACCGAGAACACCGTTAATAAAACGAGGAGAATCGTCACCACAATAAGCGCGAGCAAGGTCAACTACCTCGTTAATAGCAACGGCAACGTCAACTTCTGGAACCTCAAGAATCTCGTAGAGAGAAATTCTTAGAAGATTGCGGTCAACAGAAGGCATGCGATCAATTGCCCAGTCTTTTGAGTAAGCAGCAATGATGTCATCAAGATCATCTCTAATGCCATCTGCTCCTACTGCTAGTGACTGCGCATACTCATCAAGAGGTCCCTCGGAGAGTGTGTAGTCTCCGTCGAGGACCTCAAGAACGCTGCGATTAGTGGCTTCAGCCTGGAATAAAAGCTGTAGTGCTTGGCTACGGGCGCGAGTACGTCCAAAAAACTTAACGCTCAAGCCTACTCCTTAGGAAAAACAAGGCTGTCAATGTAAACATCAACGGAAGCAATGCTGACGCCAATCTGCTCATTTACAGCAGTTGCAACAGCAAGCCTTACCTCAGATGCAAGCTTTGTAAATGGGTAGCCATAGAAAACGGTAAGGTGAACTCCAAGATGGAGCTGACCGTTCTCTACACCTGCTTCTACAGCTTTCTCTGGAGCAAGGCTTCTGCTGGTAAAGACGTTAATAAGGTTGGATGCCAGGGTATCGTTTCCGCCAACGGAGGCAACACCTTCAACACTTCCAGCTGCGCCGGAGACAACCGTTGAAATTACATCTTTTGAGATGCCGATGCCTGCTATACGAAGCTCTGTTTCAGCCATGTCTACCCCCTAAAAAGACAAACTGTCTTTGAAATAATTACTCAATACTGTTGGATGCTTATGCACCCAAAGAGAATGCATTAAACGCGAGAAACAAACTTGCCGTCACGAGTATCAACCTTAATGCGCTCACCCTGGTTCAGATACATTGGAACCTGAAGAGTTGCACCAGTCTCAATAGTTGCTGGCTTAGTACCACCCTGAACGGTGTCGCCCTTGAAACCTGGATCGGTCTCAGTGATCTCTGCCTCAATGAACATTGGAGGCTCAACGCCAAGAAGCTCAGTGTCTGCATAGAGAAGCTGTGCATTATCGTTCTCCTTGAACCAGACGCTCTTCTCGCCAATGAAATCAGCAGGGACAGCTACCTGATCGTAAGTCTCATTGTCCATGAAGTAGAAGGACTCACCGTCGTTGTAGAGATACTGCATCTCTTTGGTGAGCAGAAGAACGTTCTCAAACTTGGTACCAGCGTTGCAGGTCTGATCAATAACGCGACCAGAGCGAAGGTCACGAATCTTATAGCGGACAAAAGCGCCGCCCTTACCTGGCTTTACATGCTGGAACTCAACGATGGTGTAGTACTTATCGTTAATCTTAAGGCCAAGGCCGTTCTTAAAATCTGCGGTGCTGATAGTTGCCACGTCTAACTCTTTTCACTCGATAAAGTCGCGAGAAGAACGTGAATTTTCAAACTACCCGCGACACGTATATGCATGTTGGATTTTATCAGTTTCACGCCTTCCGTGCTGGCGGCTCTTGTGAAAATGCAAAATTTGCTTACTTCTTTTTAATAAAACTCTCTTTAATAAGGCGAGGAAGCTGTGGAATTGCCATGAGTCCATGCTTAAAGACAAACCAGAAGTTTGGAGAACGTACGAGTTTCTCCTCCCCTATATAGGCGCGAATTGCCCTTAGTGTTGCCTTGTTGTCCCGCGTAGAAAACGAGTAGTTACCATTGCTTTTAGTAAAGATAGCAAAGCGAGAAATGCTTTTGGTGCGTCCCATAACTGAGGCAGCCACATGATCTATCTGATCCCAGGGAATCTGAATGTAATCTTCGGGATTTTTTTGGTTGTAGAACTCAAAGGCCTTGTTGCCAATAAGGATATCGCCATACGTAGCTAGCCCATGAAATGACGTTGCCTTTGCGGTGAAGTCAACCGTACTGTTTTGAGACTGAGCCATACAATCCTTTCAAAAAATGGGTCGCACCCATTATAGAGCGCGACCCATATTCGTGCGACTTTAAGTACTAGAGCGTACGCTTACTCATTACATAAAGCCAAGGAGTCGACCAATAATACCAACGGCAAAGAGAGCCAGGATGATAGCAATTGGAGAGACCTTCTTCTTAAGCAGTGAGCAGCAGAGCAGTGTCAGACCAACAGCTGCCAGTCCAGGAACAAGGGAATCAAGGTTGGACTGAAGTGTGGTTACCTTCACTGGATCAAGACCGTTTGGTCCAAGTGCAGCGTAAAGCTTTAATGCCTGGTGCATTCCCTCTACTCCTGAAGGAATGCTTGTCCAATCAATGTAGGCACCTGCCTGCTGAGGAATGGTAGAAACAACTGGGGTAAATGAAATTGAAACCCAGCGCTGTACCAGGGCGCCAATGATAAACATACCAAGAATAGAAGCACCCTCGGTAATCTTGCCCAGCATGCCGCCAGAAAGATCGGAAGAGATTGAGGCACCTGCCTTGTAGCCAAACTCCTGGGTGTACCACAGGAAGGAAAGGCGGATGACGTTCCACAGAACAAAGAAGAGAATAGGGCCAAGTGCAGAACCACCAGCGGCAATAGTTGCGCCGAGTGCTCCAAGAATTGGACGGACAGTAAACCAGAAGACTGGGTCACCAACACCGGCCAGAGGGCCCATCATGCCTACCTTAACGCCCTGAATTGCAACATCGTCAATAGGCTCACCGTTAGCACGTCCCTCTTCCAGTGCAAGGGTAACGCCCATGACTGGTGCAGAAACATAAGGGTGAGTGTTGTAGAACTCAAGGTGGCGCTTAAGAGCTGCTACCTGATCTTCTTTGTTTGGATAAAGCTTTTTGATGGCTGGAATCATTGAGAATGCCCAACCACCGTTCTGCATACGCTCGTAGTTCCAAGAACCCTGAAGGAACTGATGACGAAGAGCAACAGACATGCGGTCTTTCTTAGAAAGCTGAATCTTATTCTCCATTAGTTTCACGCTCCTTCAGAATTAGTAGTTGTCAATAATATCGCCGAGCGGATCACCAGATCCGCCACCTGCGCCGCCACCCTGCTTAGCAAGGTCTTTAAGACCAATGTAGAGAATAGCAAGGCAAACACCAATAACACCAAGAGCAATAAGAGTGAGCTGGTTAATAGCAGCAAAGACAAAGCCAAGAGCAAAGAACGGCCAAACCTCACGAGTAGCCATCATGTTAATGACCATTGCGTAACCAACAGCAGCAACCATGCCGCCGCCAACTGCCATACCGCCAGTGAGCCACTTAGGCATTGCGTTTAGAGCATCAGTGACAATAGCTGGGTCAATGAAGCAAAGAGCAGCTGCAGGAACAGCAATACGTGCGCCCTGCATGAGGATAGCTACAATGTGCCAACGCTCGATTGCAGCAAAATCGCCCTTCTCGGCAGCTGCGTCCATTGCGTGGACAATACCAGTTGCAATAGTACGAGCAATCATGGTGAGGAACAGGCCTGCTACGGACAAAGGAATTGCAAGTGCAATAGAGGTGTTAATAGCAGCGGTGGTGTCAGTGTCTCCGCCGTTAAGTGCCAAAACCATAATGATTGCAGATGCGACAGATGCCAAAGCTGCGTCTGGTGCAACTGCAGCTCCGATGTTTGCCCAACCAAGAGCAATCATCTGAAGAGAACCGCCGAGGATAATTCCCTCAGCAGGGTGACCAGTCACAAGGCCAATCAGTGAGCAAGCAACCAGGGGCTGGTGGAACTCCCACTGGTCAAGAATACCTTCCATGCCAGCGAGAAGAGCAACAATTACGACAAGCAGTATTGTGATAGGTGTCATTTCTACCTCCTTCTAGTTACTTACGGGCGCCAAGCTCAGACTTAGCTTTTTTAAGCATTGCCTCAAAGTTCTCTGCGCTGTCTGCAGGAACCTTACGAACATCAAACGTTGTACCGCACTCGCGGATAGCTTCAAGAGTCTTTACATCGTCCTCATCCATAGCAACTGCGTTGGTAACAACAACTTTGCCAACAGAATGAGCCATAGAACCAAGGTTTGCTTCCTTGATTTCTACGCCACCCTCAATAGCACGAAGCATATCTTGAGGAGTCTCAAACAGAAGCATTGCCTTGGTATTGCCAAAACGAGTGTCGTGAGCAATCTCAATAATCTTCTTAATAGGAACAACGTGGACATGTACTCCTGGAGGAGCTGCCTGAATAATCATGGTCTTGCGGAGCTCATCTTGAGCAACACCGTCAGAGCAGACAATAATGCGATCTGGCTTGGTCATCTTTGTCCACGTAGTTGCAACCTGACCATGCAGAAGACGGGTATCAATACGAGCAAGAACAATCTTAAGCTTGCCATCACCAATAACAGTACCCGCAGGAATTGCACCCTGAGGTGCTGCTGGAGCAGCAGGAACATCAGTAGGTGTTGCCTCTTGTGGCTCAAGCTCTTCTGGCTTAATCTTGACGCCCATACGAGCTTCAGAGTAAATCTCTTTTGCTACCTCAGCCGCAGTATCTACGCCAAGACGAGAGCCATAAGCTGCAATAAGCATTGGGAGGTTAAGGCCAGTAACAGCAACCCAATCCTCTTTACCCTCTTCCTCAAGAACGCGAGAAATCTGGTTAAAGGGGGTGCCACCCCATAGGTCAACCAAGAACAAGACATGCTCTTGATCTTCAAGCGTGGCAATTGCGTCGAGAATCTTCTGATGCAGGTCATCTGGGCCCATATCAGGAGTAAGCGTTACAGCTACAACGCCTTCCTGTGGTCCAAAAATCATGCCGCCAGAATCTTTGATGCCCTCGGCAAATTTGCCATGGCTGGCTAGAACGATACTAACCACTTCTACCTCCTTCTTTTCTACCTAATAAAACAAATGAAACTGTAAACATAACAATGAAAATAACATTTACTTTTCTGATTTTATTACATATATCTGAAGCGTGTCTTCACTAACCTAACTCTTTTTAGATTTTTTAGGTTGTATAAGCCAATTTTAGGGCG
>CAKAPZ010000004.1 GCA_916720015.1 uncultured Atopobium sp.
TTGCGCTTGGTGAGCGGAGAAACCTCTGCAGGATAATCGCAGACAAAGGTTGGGTTTACGATGCTCTTCTCGCCAAGCTCGTCGTAGATCTCAAACAGCAGCTTGCCAGCCTGCCACTCTGGGTTCCACTCAATCTCGTAGCGGTCCAGGACTGCACGGAGTTTCTCGACAGGGGTGTCAATGGAGAGCTCCTCGCCGGTGACCTCGGACGCAATCTCTGCCAGGGATGCAACGCGCCAGTTGCCGGATAGGTCAACCTCGGTGCCCTGGTAGGTGATGACCTCGTGGCCCTCCTCGCAGCCGCAAGCCTTGCGGGCGATCTCCTGGAAGAGGTTCTGGGACAGCTCGCGCATGCCGGCCAGGTCAGAGTAGGCGGCGTATGCCTCCATGGAAGTGAACTCTGGGTTGTGCGTGAGGTCGGTGCCCTCGTTTCTGAACTGGCGACCAAGCTCGTAGACGCGCTCAAGACCGCCAACAAGCAGGCGCTTTAGCGGAAGCTCGGTTGCAATGCGCAGGTAGTTCTCGGTGTTCAGAGCGTTGTAGTGCGTGATGAACGGCTTTGCGTTTGCGCCACCAAGAATCTCCTGGAGAACAGGGGTCTCAACCTCCATGTAGCCGTCCGCCTCCATGAACTGGCGGATGATGGAGATGATCTGGGAACGCTTGCGGAACACGTCGCGGACCTCGGGATTCATGATGAGGTCAACGTAGCGCTGACGATAACGGACCTCGCGGTCGGTGAGGCCGTGGAACTTCTCAGGCAGAGGACGCAACGACTTAGAGAGGACCTCCAGCGAGGTGACTGCCAGGGAAAGCTGACCGCGGCGCGTACGCATGATAGCGCCGGTAGCGCCGATGATGTCGCCAAGGTCGAGAAGACCCAGGAGCTCCCAGTTCTTCTCGTCAAGGTTGTTGATGCGGCAGAAGAGCTGAATCTGGCCGGTATAGTCCTCTACCACGACAAACGCAATCTTGCCCTGGTTGCGGATGGCGCGGACGCGGCCGGCCACAGAATAGACTTCCTCGCCAGTCTGGCCGTCCTCGAGGTCAGCGTAACGTTCCTCCAGCTCAGCGACGTGAGCGGTGACGGTTGATTTGATTGGGTATGGGTCAACGCCGGCGTCAAGCAGTGCCTGGCGACGGGCTTTGCGCTGCGCACGCTCGTCGTTGATGGAAGCCTCTGGGGTGGCTTCGGTTGCGTCGACATTCTCGGCGGCGGTTGCGTCAGCGGCGGCCGAGCTACCAGCGATGTTGTTCTCTACTTCGGACATGTATCCTCCACGTAAAAACGCCCCGCGCCAGACGGACACGGGGCGACCAAAATCTTTTGTGCCAGTCTAGCGAGTAATAGAGGTAATGGTGTACTTCTTCACCTTGCCGTTTGGCGTGGTGAACTCAACCTCGTCGCCCTTCTTGTGACCAATAAGAGCCTCGCCAGCTGGAGACTCGTTAGAGATCTTGTGCTCGAGGGAGTTTGTCTCTGTAGTACCAACAATTACATACTTAGTTGTCTTGCCTTTTGCATCAGCAAGCTCGACGGTTGTGCCGATTGCAACGGTGACATTGCGCTTGCTGCCGCCCTCGACAACCTTTGCGACAGAGAGAATCTGGCGAATCTCGTTGATGCGGGACTCGTTGTGAGACTGCTCTTCTTTTGCAGCGTCATACTCGGAGTTCTCAGAAAGGTCGCCAAAACCGCGAGCCTCTTTGATGCGCTCAACAATCTCGTCGTGCTTCTCGCCCTCACGATAAGCCAGCTCATCGACAAGCTTCTGACGGCCTTCTGGGGTAAGTACAATCTCTTTAGTAGTGTCCATCGTGTTCTTTCTGTTGATGGGTCAGTCGGTCTATACGTGTGAGATGGGGTTACTCAGCCTTTTTGGACTCTTCGTCCTCAACGAGCTCAGCCTCTGGCTCCTTGGCTTCTTCCTTGGTCTCAGACTCCATGCCCTCACGAACGCTCTTGACGGTCTCGCCGACAGCCTTGCCGAGCTTTGGAAGGTTCTTAGGTCCAAAGATGACCATAACAACGCAAACAATAATCAGAAGCTCAGGAATACCAAGTCCTAAAATCATATAAACCCCCAGAAAATCTTTTCCTGTAAAAGCGTTCAGAAAAAACGCCGTATCGGCTAGTATAACCGAGGGAAACCTTACTAACAAGGAATTAACATGGTCTTACATGATTTTTGGACATTTTTTATCTGGTCGACCGTAGCGGGGCTTGCTGTTATTGGCATTTACCAGCTATTTCTGTTAATTCTACGCGCTCGAGGCGTTTTTGTGACGCGTACCAAATTTGGCCTCACGATGATTTTTGACTCCGAGGACGCCGACGGTACGCCCATTAGACTGCTCAACGTTAATGGCACCTTCCAGTCCGTGAGCTACATTGTGCCTGAACTGCGCTTTGAGCTCTGCGTCCACTATCACCGCATGATGGCGAAGATTATCCAGCAGGTATCTGCTCGGGGTCACGTTGTAGTCATGGGCGGCGGAGGTTTCTCGCTGCCAAAGTACCTGGCTACGCACATGAGCGGCGCTACCATTGAGGCGATTGAGATTGATCCAAAGATTGTTTCGCTTGCGCGCGAGCATTTCTTTTTGGACGAAGCTCAAGCTGCGGCTTCAAGCGAGCTGCGTGTTATCGAAGATGATGCTTGGAGGGTGTTGCAAGACGCAGAAGCCGGCAGCATTGACGTGCTGGTAAACGAAGTGTTTGCTGGTCGGAAGTCGCTTGGACCTCTGGGAACAGCGGCTGGCGCGCAAGTGGTTAAAGAAAAACTTGCAGCTGGCGGAGTATATCTGGCCGATGTTCGCTGTCCACTAGAAGGCCGTGGATCTGCGCTGCTTTCGCAGGTCGCAGACGTGTTTGCGCACGAGTTTGCGCACGTCGCGTATGTGCCCGAGTGGCCTGATACTCCTAAAACACCAGGCAACAATCTCTTAATTGCAACTGATGCGGATATTGCGCTTCCTGGAGGTGCTGTTGTAGTGAAATAACGTCGCTTTGAGGGCCGACCACTATCCAATTGACCGAGCGACATCCAATCACCCGAGAAAATTGCATATTCCACCTTATTTATGCGGAGTTTTGTATCAACAATTTGACTCACCAAAATTAGACCCCTCTTTTGGGTAAAAAATCCGTTTAGTTGGAAGTCAAATCGCAATCACGGAAATTATTGACTTGCGTTTGTGCAGGTAGCAAAAAGTGTCCAGATTTCACTATTTTTGTCCAACGAAAAACCGCAGGTAAATGGCGTGCATAAAAATCAGTCGCCACTGTATATTCCAACTAAACGCATTTTTTACCACTTGCACCCCGAGCGCTCAATAAAACCGCAGTTGGCTGTGATTTGTACCGCCCCGGTACGGCTTTGTACCGCAATTTCTGACCCGTTTACCTTTGCCGAGAAGTAAATTCCTCAATTTCCCAAGAAAACATAACGTGAAATGATTATTGTTATTTCTGAAAAGCTACGAGAGCGCCATTAATGCCGCACGCTTAAACGCGCTACGCATCAGTCAATGTACCTGGGAATACAATGCACTTGGGAGTTGCTATGAAGACAGGTTTTGAACTACTGAATGATCCGTTTTTGAACAAGGGAACCGCTTTTACGCAGGAGGAGCGCCAGAAATATGGCCTGGTAGGCCTTCTTCCTCCTAACATCCAAACCATTGAGGAGCAGGCAGAGCAAGCATACGTACTCTTCCAACAGTACCCTGACCTCGAGACTAAGCGTCACTACCTGATGAGGCTTTTCTCCGAAAACCGTACGTTGTTCTATAACCTGTTCTCAAAGCATGTCGAAGAGTTCATGCCTATCGTCTACGATCCAACCATCGCACCTGACATTGAGCAGTACTCCCAGCGATACGTTGACTCGCAGTACGCATGCTTCCTGTCCGCCGATCATCCTGAGGACCTTGAGACCTCGCTGAAGAACGCAGCCGCTGGTAGAGACATTGACCTGATTGTTGTTACCGACGCAGAAGCCATTTTGGGCATCGGCGACTGGGGCACTAACGGCGTTGAGATTTCTGTCGGTAAGCTCATGGTTTACACCGCCGCAGCTGGCGTTGATCCAAACCGCATCATGCCTGTTGTTATCGACGCCGGTACTAACCGCCAGGAGTTGCTCGATGACCCACTGTACCTGGGCGAGCGCCACAAGCGTGTCGACGAGGACCGCTACAACGCCTTCATTGACAACTTTGTGACCACCGTCGAGAAGCTCTTCCCTAACCTCTACCTGCACTTTGAGGACTTCGGCCGCTCGCATGCTGCTGCAATCCTGGACCGCTACAAGAACACCTACCCCGTCTTCAACGATGACGTCGAGGGCACTGGCATTGTCACCCTCGCAGGCATCCTCGGTGGCCTCAACATTTCTGGCGAGAAACTCGTCGACCAGGTATATCTCTGCTTTGGTGCAGGAACTGCTGGTTGCGGCATTGCTGAGCGTGTACTGCAGGAGTTTGTGGACCAGGGAATGGATCGCGAGGAGGCTCGCAAGCGCTTCTACCTGGTAGATCGCCAAGGCCTGCTCTTTGACGACATGGACAACCTCACTCCACAGCAAAAGCCTTTTGCTCGTAAGCGTTCTGAGTTCGCAAACGCTGATGAGCTCACTAACCTGGCTGCCGTTGTAAAGACGGTCCACCCAACAATTATGGTTGGTACCTCTACTGTTCACGGAGCCTTCACCGAGGAAATCATTCGCGAAATGGCAGCTCATTGTGAGCGCCCCATGGTATTCCCTCTGTCCAACCCAACTAAGCTTGCGGAGGCAACCGCCCAGGACCTGCTTACCTGGACTGATGGTCGCGCACTTGTGGCCTGCGGCGTTCCATCCGATGACGTGGAGCTGAACGGTGTAACCTACCAGATTGGCCAGGCCAACAACGCTCTGATCTACCCTGGTCTTGGCCTGGGTGTTCTTGCATCAAAGGCTCGCCTGCTCACGGACCAGATGATTTCCCTGGCAGCTCACTCGCTTGGCGGAATCGTCGACACCACAAAGCCTGGAGCTGCAATTCTTCCTCCAGTCTCCAAGATTACCGAGTTCTCCGAGCGTATTGCCGTCGGCGTTGCAGAGGAAGCAATCAAGCAGGGCTTGAACCGCGAGCCAATCGCCGATGCAAAAGAGGCAGTTGACGCCCTCAAGTGGTTCCCTGTCTACAAAGAGCTCTAAAACTAGGCGTGGAGTTTGACGAGAAGGTCCATTTACCTGCACTTTTACGCACAACAAAGCCTCTTCTCATGACGAGAAGAGGCTATTTTCTTGTGAGTTTTGCGGGGGTCGCCCTACCCCGGCGGCAAGTTGGTGCAACGGCACCTTAGTCCAGCAGCACGCCTTCAATTGCAGAGGCGGAGCCGTCGAGGACGTTGCACTTTTGGATCTGGTGAACAAACCAAGTACGGAATGCCTTTTGGTCGACGCCCACACATACAGTTGCGTTGGGTTTCTCGCCAAGGTATCCGGCCAGGTCAACGACGGTGCAACCACTTGTCAGAGCGCCAGCGCACTCGACGTCCACAAACACATCTTTGGTCTCAAACATCTGGGGCGCCAGCAGGTAGGCCACGGCCGTTGGATCGTACATGCTGAAGCCCTCCTCCTGGTAGTAGACTCGGTAGTTGAGCAGCAGCTTGACCAGCATGTCACCACTCTTGCCGGAGTTCTGGATGTTCTCGATGTCCTCGGGCATCACGCGAGCGGCGTCACCCACCTCAAGGCCAACCATGGCCACGTGAACGCCGGATGCAAAGACAATCTTTGCCGCCTCGGGGTCAACGCCCACGTTGAACTCGGACATGACGCCAAGGTTTCCGCGGGTCAGAGCGCCGCCCATCATGACAATGCGGTCGATATGCTCCTTGACCTGTGGGTATGCTTTCAGCAGCAGCGCAATATTGGTCAGAGGACCAAGCGTCACCAGCGTGGTTTTCTCGCCAGCAGAAGCGCCTTCCATAATGACGCGACGCTGTGCCTCAAGTGCGGTTTCTTCAAGAAGACAGTCCGGCTGAATGCCGTCAAATTCGTAGCCTCTCATGCCCGAAGCACCGTGGACATCGCTTGCGTCCATGGGCTTTCTGAGCAGCGGCTCGGCAGCACCGCGCGCAACAGGCACGTGCTGGTTCCAGAATTTGAGCAGCTTGAGGGTATTGTTGGTGACGTTCTCGATGCCAACATTTCCGCTGACAGTAGTAATAAGCTTGATATCCAGCGCCTTTGCGGCCAGGGCAAAACCCAGGGCGATAGCGTCGTCGATGCCTGGATCTGTGTCGATGATGACGCGCGTCTTAGTTGAAAGCGTTGTCATAAGTCTCCTTTGTACGTTTGAGCTGCGTGTGGACTGCGAATTATGAAGCAACAATCACGGTAATTTTAACCTAAAACTCAACTACCTGCTGATACGTTGGGATTGATTGCTGAGCGCCAACCTTAGTGGTAGCGAGCGCTGCGGCCTTCGCGGCCACGTCAAGCGCCCGCTTGATGTCGTGACCCTCCAGCTGCCCCGACGCCTGGAATGCAGCAAGCGTGCCCATGAACGTGTCGCCCGCGCAGGTAGTGTCCACGGTGTCCACACGATAACATTCCTGCTGGTAGATACCGTGTGCGTCGGCAGCGATTGAGCCCTTGGAACCCAGCGTCAACACCGCAGTTGTCACGCCACTTGCAAGCACCTTCTGCACTGCAGCCTCGGGATCTGCCAGCGGGCTTATCTTGCCCTCGCCAAACAGGTCCGCAAACTCAATCTCGTTCAGGCAAAGCACGTCCACGCTGGCGAGAAGACCGGTGGTCATGGTAGCTGATGGCGATGGGTTCACCATCGTATAGAGCCCCAGCTCATGCGCGTACCTGATAAGCTCAAACGTGGTCGACAACTCGCACTCAAACTGCGTCAAAAACGCGTCACCTGGCTCCGCAATGCGATCGAGCACCGCTTTTACGTCATCGGTTGTGCGAACGTAATTAGCGCCATGGTCCAGGATGATGCGATTATCGCCGCCTACGCGCACAATCACAGCAACACCAGTGGAGACCCCAGACAGCTCTTCTACCTGCTCCGCATTGACGCTGTTGCCAATAAGCGACTGCTTGAGGTCCTGTCCAAATGAGTCAGCGCCAACAGCACCAATCATGTGGACATCTGCACCCATTCGAGCTGCAGCAACAGCCTGATTAGCGCCTTTTCCACCTGGGCTGGTGACAAGATTTTTGCCGCCAATAGTCTCGCCCTGCTGAGGCATCTTGTCTGCCTCGATGGAGACGTCCATGTTCAGGCTTCCAAATACAATCACTTTGCCCATGAGATGCTCCTTCTTAGCAAGATTGCAGTGTACGGCGTTTTGTCGTTCTGCTTGTCGTTTCTTCTCTGCGTTACTGCTCGACAGGGCTTCTCGCCATATTGCGGTGAATAAACACGCAGATTAAACACGTTATTTATAAGATATATAGTAATAGGTTGACCAAAGTCGTCAACCCAACTACTCTTAGAGATGTCTGAATAGACGTGACGTCCGTCCATCGCATGGTGCCTCGCTTCACTGGACGTCCCTTGCAGAACTCCAATATAAGGAGGTGCTTTATATGCCTAGTCGAAGTAGCAGCTTACGTCTGACAGCAGATGCTGACCCTGTTCATTTATGTGTGACGGATATAAAGAAACCTCTTATTCAAAAGTTTTAATTTTTACTGCACCGCAAGCCTATAGGGATATAAATTTGCAGGTTTATAGAGTAATCCTGTAGATATATGAATCTATGTGCCCGGTTTCGGATCGTCCGGTTTCAAGTCCCACACATAACAGAACGCTTTCAGTTTGCGTCATACACCAACCAGTTAGTCACTTATTTCCACTAATCATCGGAGGTGCACATGGCAATCATGAAGCACACAACCCAAACAAAGACAGCTCAAACAAAGACAACTCAGACCACTTCGGGAGAGCTTGGACAGTCATTGACCTTTGCCGCAACTCATTCGGTAAAGAGCGTCTGTAGAAAGTTTCATACCACCCCAGACGGACTTGCTATTGACATTGCGCAGGCAAAATACGACCTCGACGGCCCAAACGTTATCACCAGCGCCGCTGAGGAGCCCTTTATCATTCGCCTGCTCAAAAGCTTTGCAAGCCCCTTTACCTTCATTTTGATTGCCCTCGCAGGCATTTCTTACGTCACTAACGTGGCCCTTGCCGCTGATGGCGAGAAGGACCCGTCAACCGTCGTCATCATCACCGCAATGGTGCTTATCTCCGGCATTATCGACTTTGTCCAGAGCTCCAAGGGAGCCTCGGCGGCGGCCGCGCTCTCCAAAATGGTAACCTCCACCACAAGAGTTATCCGTCGTCCCATCGACTTTGACGACACGGGCGTCGACCAGGGCACCGACCAGGTCGCTGACCAAGGCTTCAACCAGGGATCGGATGCCACTGTAAATGCCGCCAAGGACTTCGAGGATGAATACGCCGCAGATGAAGCTGCCGATGAAGCCGAAGACACCGCCGACGAGCCCGAAGCTCCAGAAGAGCCAAAACTTGCTTCCGCGCTGGGAGAAGAAATACCCTTTGAACAGGTAGTTATTGGCGACATCATCCGCCTTGCCTCGGGAGACATGATTCCTGCAGACTGCCGCGTTCTGGACGCCAAGGACCTCTTTGTCAACGAAACCGCGCTTACCGGAGAATCAGAGCCTGTCGAGAAAACCGCTGGTGTAGTCCACGCTCGCCGCCGCGCAGATGGAACGCGCTATCCGCTCTCGCTCTCTGAATGCACAAACCTGCTGTTCGCAGGCACTACGGTTCAGTCAGGAAGCGCAACGGTAGTGGTAGTTGCAACCGGCAACAAATCCTACGTGGGCACTATGTCTGAGCTGCTCCAGCAGCCTGCTGGCGAGACCAGCTTTGATGAGGGTCTCAAGTCCGTCTCCAAGGTGCTTGTCTCGTTCATGCTGATCATGTGCCCCATCGTGTTCTTTGCAAACGGATTCCTCAAGGGTGACTGGTTTGACGCGCTGCTCTTCAGCGTCTCTGTTGCCGTTGGCATCACCCCTCAGATGCTGCCTGTTATTGTGACCACTTGCCTTTCTCGCGGTGGAACGCAAATGGCTAAGCAGGACGTTATTGTTAAGAATCCGGCCGCAATCCAAAACCTGGGCGCAATGGACATCCTGTGCACCGACAAGACCGGCACCATCACCGCAGACGAGGTTGTGCTTGAGCGCCATCTCAACATTCTGGGTGAAGAAGATCCTCGCGTGCTCCGTCACGCGTATCTGAACAGCTACTTCCAGACCGGCCTTCGCAACCTTATTGACAACGCAATTATCAAGACTTCAAACGATGAGCTGCCCACTAACCTGCTGAGCATTGAGTACGAGAAAATCGACGAGGTCCCGTTTGACTTTGAGCGTCGCCGCATGAGTGTTGTGGTCAGAAACACAAAAACTGACAAAACGCAGATGATCACTAAGGGCGCCGTCGAGGAAGTTCTCAACGCCTGCTCCTTTGTTGACCTGGACTCCGAGATTAAGCCGCTCACTCCCGCCCAGCGCAAGAGCGTTATGGACCGCGTCTACCAGCTCAATCAGGAGGGTATGCGCGTGGTTGGCGTTGCTCAGAAGAGCGACCCTCGTGGCGTCGGCGAGTTTGGCGTAGATGATGAGCGCGACATGGTGCTTATTGGCTACCTGGCCTTCTTGGATCCGCCAAAAGAGAGCGCTCGCGAGGCAATTGCCAAGCTCAACCAGAGAGGTGTGCAGGTCAAGGTACTCACCGGTGACAACGAGGGAGTCGCTGCCGCCGTCTGCAAGAAGGTGGGCATCCACGTTGACGAGCTCTTACTTGGAAGCGACGTAGAGAATCTCAACGAAGAGCAGCTCAAAGAGCGTGTCGAGAAGACCCAGCTTTTTGCAAAGCTTTCCCCTATGCAAAAGGCTCGCGTTGTCTCTGCGCTCAGGTCCAACAACCACGTGGTCGGCTTCATGGGCGACGGCATTAACGACGCTGCCGCCATGCGCTCTTCCGACGTAGGAATCTCCGTCGATACCGCCGTTGACGTGGCAAAAGAGTCCGCAGACATCATCTTGCTGCAGAAAGATCTGCTGGTACTTGAACACGGTGTCGAAGAGGGTCGCAGAACCTACGGCAACACCATCAAGTACATCAAGGCAACCGCAAGCTCCAACTTTGGTAACGTGCTGTCCGTTTTGGTGGCCAGCTTCTTCCTGCCGTTCTTGCCTATGAGCGCCCTCCAGCTGCTCCTTTTGGGATTGGCATATACCGTTACCTGCATCGCAATTCCATGGGACAACGTTGATGATTCGTTCCTTTCAAGCCCTCGCTCTTGGGATGCTCATTCGATTACAAACTTTATGCTTTGGATTGGACCAGTCAGTTCAATCTTTGATGTACTGACCTTTGCGCTTATGTTCTTTGTGGTCTCTCCCGCCCTTGCCGGAGGAACCTGGGCAGAACTTGTCGCAGCCGGAAATACCGCAGCTCAGGCACTCTTTATCCTGTCTTTCCAAACAGGTTGGTTTATCGAGTCCATGTGGACACAGACCTTTGTTCTCCACGCACTCAGAACCAACAAGATCCCCTTTGTTCAGAGCATGCCTTCAGCCTCGCTACTTGCTCTAACCACCGCAGGAATTGTTGTAGTCAGTGCTCTTCCGTATTTGCCAGTGTTTGCGCAGCCCTTGAGTCTTGTTGCGCTACCTTTATCATTCTTTGGATGGCTAACTGCACTCATGAGCGGGTATATGGTTCTTATCACCATAATCAAGAGCCTCTACGTCAAGCGATTTGGCTCACTGCTTTAACCTTGCTCTAGGAAGGACCACGATGGACGTAAAAGAAGCTATGGACCAGCGTATTTCACTGCGCGCCTACGACCAAAAGCCTATCGAGCAAGAGAAACTTTCTCAGCTCCAGGAAGCCATTGACGTCGCAAATGCCCAGATGGCAGAGGCAGCGCCTGATCACCCCGCAATCCTTACCATCGAGGGCCCTCACCTTGAGGATGGCACTTCCGTTCACATGAAGAACAGGTCTATTGTCGGTCCCATTTACCACTACGTAGCAGGTTATTGTGAAGACGCAATTGCCCGTGAACTCATCGGCTACTATGGCGAGAAGATTGTTCTTCTCGCCACCCAGCTGGGCATTGGTTCATGCTGGATTGCCGAGACCATGGACTGGAAGACCCTGGCTCGCGACGAGTACAACGGTCTTAAGCTGGGCATTATTATTTCTATCGGATACGCTCCGGAGAAGATTCCGCTTAAGCAGGAGGGTATTCGCACCGCGATTCGCCTGCGTACTAAGAAGCCTGCGCAGATCATGACGGCAAACGGCGCTCCAACTGAGCCAGAGCAGATGCCCGAGTGGTTTAACCGCGGCATTGATGCGGTTTTGGCATGTCCAACCGCCATCAACAAGCTGCCAGTTGTATTTGACCTGACAGATGGAGTGGTAAGCGCATCTATGCCTAACCAGCGCCACCTCATCCAAGACTATGACCTGGGTATTTCCAAGCTGCATTTTGAGCTTGCTGCCGACCTTAAGGGTACGTGGGAGCTTGGACAGCCTGGTCGCTTTATTGTTTCTGAGTAGCGCTTCCGCGCGTAGCGCCTCCCAGCTCACAAACGTCATGTTCCCGAGCGGCGCATTCCTGGACGACACTCTCAGCTCAGCGCAACCAGCTCGGCGCCACACCACTAACAAGAAAGGATCTCACATGGCCTGTTCCGCACAGCACGTTGCAAACAAAGTTCTCTCGTCCTACCAGTGGAGACTTGCAACCAAGAAGTTCGACCCAACCAAAAACGTCTCTGACGAGGACCTTGAGGTGATCCTTGAAGCTGGTCGTCTGGCACCAAGTTCCTACGGTTTGGAGCCTTGGCGCTTCCTGGTTGTTAATCTGCGAGAGGATCAGGCTTCTGAACAGTCACTTCGCCTTAAAGAGAAACTTTATGAGCCTTCTTATGGTGCACGTGCATCCCTTGATGGCGCTCATTACCTGGTTATTCTCCTTGCTCGCAAGAACGTCAACGCGGAGTCTGCTTACGTCAAGCACATGATGCACGACATCAAGCAGCTTCCTGCAGACTTTGAGCCAACCTACGCTGCCGCTTTTAAGAACTTCCAGGAGAACATGTTTGACCTGGTAGGAAACGAGCGCGCAACCTTTGACTGGGCTTGCAAGCAGACTTACATTGCACTTTCAAACATGCTTACTATGGCCGCTATGATTGGTGTCGACAGCTGCCCAATCGAGGGCTTTAACCGTGAGGCTGTCGATAAAATCCTTGAGGAAGAGGGTCTTCTTGACGGCGGCCAGTACAACGATTTTGGCGTTTCCTGCATGCTTAGTCTGGGCTATCGCGATATGGATCCTGTCCAGAAACGTCGTCAACCTGCTGAGGATGTCATTATCAAGCTGTAAAGGCTGTAAGTGTCATTACCTTTTAAGCTGCCTCCTATTTCCCGACACCGAGGAAATGGGAGGCAGTTTGTTTAGCAGGAAATTCTTTACTGAACAGGAAATTTATCGCTCACAAAGAGTTCAGGCACATAGTCCATCGCACTCCATCTTGGCGCCAACTGGCCTTTTTTGGTGCGAAATGACTTTCTCTGATCCAAAAATGGCCCATTTCAGTGCGAAGTGGTAAAAAATGCGTTTAGTTGGGGTATGCAGGATTGACAAACTTCTATGCAAGCATTTTACCAGCACTTTTAATTGGACGAATTTTTCATGTGCATTCACATTATTTCTGAACTGCTTAAACGTAAATGCCAAAATGACAAAACTAAAAAATTTTCCCCAACTAAACGGGTTTTTTACCCAAAACAGCGCCCTCTAAATGACATATCAATTTCTTGATTAGTTTTTGTGCATATTAGACAGTCTTTATGCACGCCGAGGTGTCCTCGAGTACCTCTGCGCCCTGTGCGCCTCGTGCGCTCCGTTCGACCAACGCGCTCCGGCACGCCATACTTGCCGCCGCATAACCACGGCGCATATAGCGCGCTCGCGCGAACAGCTCAGCCAGCAGAAAACAGCTAATTACCTGCGGATAAACCTAAAGCCGCGGCCAGAGTGGATGTACGGCAAGAACGCTCGATCTTCCTCGCAAATACTTCCTGCAACGTTGTCGCGATCATCAAGCTCCAAAAGGCCTCGAGCAATCGAAAGCTCCCCTGCATAGCGACCGTATGCTTTACTGCTCACCAAGATGGCGCCAGTAGCAACAGTCTCCCAGGTAGAAGGTTTCGCGTCGTACACCGGAGCATCTTTCCAGAGTCTGGACTCCTGCGAGCGGATAATATACGAGCTGGAATCAGGTCGGTCAGTCTGCAAGCGATCATACAGATACTCAAAATCAGGCTTGAGCTCTGTCTTGAGCTCAATGCAGTTTTGCTCAAGCTGACCAATGCGCTTCCAGGTAGCCTCGGTAACGTCTGGGTCGCCAATAAGTACCACGTCAGAGTCTGCATCGTAAAGAGAAAGCATTGCCTGGACGAGGGCATCACCAGAAAGCCCACGATGTTCCTCGACAGTTGGCAATCCCTCGTAGAGAGGACCACGGAAAACCTCGCCAGGAACAAACGAGAAAATCTGGAATCCAAGCGCCGAAAGGTGTGCATTAATCTGCGTGACACGATCAAGCGAAAGGCCCGTGTAGCTCTTGGGATAGTAATTGTGGCAGGCGGCAAAGCGAGTGAAGTCGGCACCAGCTGCTCGCCACGCAGAAATGTCATCCTTAGTGATAGTCGAAGCGTTAAAGACCACGTGGAACTTACGAGAAAGCTCAACTGTCTCTGCTGCGTCAAATCCAAAGTCAAGGCGCACGTACGTAATGCCAAGTTCTGCAAGCTCGTCAAACTTTTGAACGCCAAGTTTGGAAAGAGTAGCAGGAGAAACATCGGCAATGAGGTTAATCTCAGCCTTTTTACAGAGCTCTAAAAGTCGTCGAGCCTCAGTACGATAATCAATCCCCTCTTCCTCGGGAATCTGTAGAGAGGTGAATGCATAGTGGCATCCGGCTGCCTGCGCTTTTGCTACAACCTCAGCATTAGCTTCATATCCACTGGCAAAATACAGTGAAATTCCGGTGCGCATAAATCCTCCAAGTAAATTGCAAACGCTTCTAGAAGACGGGTTTCTCGCCAGTTGGTCAGCCAGTCAAGATGCCGGGCGAGAAGACCGATAGGCACCAGACAAGATGCCGGCGAGAAGACCGACGGGCAGCCGGTCGGGCGCCAGTCGAGTGCCAGGCGAGGTGCCAGGCGAGAAGAAAAAATCCCTCTTCCTAGGATACCTAAGAAGAGGGATAAACGTTTCTAAAACGTGTGGTTTTTACTCGCCGAAGACGTCGTTAATACGATCCTCGTCAACACCGAAGAACCACGTAAGTGCAAAGCCTGCAGCGTAAGCAAGAAGCATTGCAAGCAGGTAGAAGACCTGGTTACCAGGCTGGACAATCAGCAGACCAAAGAGGCCGGAGACGCCCTGGGAAACGGTACCAAGGTGGAAGAGGTACGCAACAACGGAGCCAATACCGGAGCCAAGGCATGCGGTGATGAATGGCTTACCAAGAGGCAGGGTAACTGCGTACATCAGAGGCTCGCCAATGCCGAGCATACCAACTGGGATGGACTCGGTGAGGTACTTCTTGACGCGCTTGTTCTTGGTCTTGAAGAGGATTGCAAGACCAGCACCAACCTGGCCGCCGCCTGCCATCATCAGGAGAGGAAGCAGGTAGTTGATGCCCTGAGTTGGGCCCTCTGGGTTGTTAAGCATAACGTGGATTGGGGTAAGTGCCTGGTGAAGACCAACGGAAACCAGTGGCAGGAAGGTAGAACCAAGCAGATAAGCACCAAAGACGCCAAGCTTGTCATAGAAGAACTGAAGGACAAAGAAGATTGCCTGAGTGAGCCATGCGCCTGCAGGCTGAAGAATCAGGACAGAGCCAATGACACCGATGATGACGGTGCAAAGTGGAGTCAGGAAGGTGTCAAGAACGCTTGGCATAACCTTGTGCAGGTTCTTCTCCAGGAATGCAAAGAAGATTGCGCAGATGATTGCACCAATCATGCCGCCTGCTGCTGCGTTGAACAGGTCAGAGGAAGCGACGATAAATGCGCCCTCCTTGAAAGCAACAGTTGGGAGGCTGAATGGAAGGTGAACCAGACGAGTTGCAACGCCGTCAACAGTCTTGGAAGCGAGAAGAGGCATACCAGCGTTAGCAATGGAGAGCGCACCAGCCATAGCACCAAGAACGCGAGAACCGCCAAACTCCTTGGCAGCGTTCTCGCCAGCAAGAACTGGCAGGTAAGCGAAAAGTGCCCAGCCCATGGTCCAGATAGCTGCGAACCACCACTCGTTAGCAAAAGCCTTACCAGTGGAGAAGTTGATAACGTTGATAATACCGTTGATCAGACCTGCAGAAATGATGCCAGGAAGCAGTGGAACAAAGATGTTAGCAATCTTCTTGAGGAAGCGCTGAACAGGCTTGTTCTCATACTTAGCCTTCTGAGCTGCCTTGTTGTCCTTAGCTGCGGAAACAACGTCGTCCTCAGATGCATCACCAGCAGCTACGCCGGTAAGCTTGGAGAACTCAACAATGACCTTGTTGACAACGCCAGGACCAAGAACAACCTCAAGGTACTCTGCATCCTCGACCAGACCCAAAACGCCATCAATAGCCTTGATAGCCTCAGAGTCTACCTTTGCAGGATCTGCAGTCTTAATGCGGAGCCTGGTCATGCAGACCATGTTGCTCTGAACATTTTCTTTACCACCGACGGCAGCAAGAATCTGTTCTGAAAGCTTGGTGTAATCCATACTTTCCTTCTTTCTCTCGTTGCGATGTTGCAACAAATACTTATCAAGAATACATAAAAAATGAACTTGGCGGTACAAGAATCCATACCTGTGGTTCATTGTTTCATGTTTTGACCTAATTCGAACGCCCTGTTACTGCAGGTAAATTGAGCGTTTTTCAAAAACTTTGCAACCATTTGCACGTCACGCTGATACCACTGACCGATGCGGCCGGAACAAAATGCTCACGCTTGTGTCATTTGTTCCTACAGTAGTCTCTACAGAGCGCCCCTGACATGACCATGAGCAGCCTCAAGCTTAGCTTTTGCCTCGTCTACAGGCATCTTGGTCAGCAGCATAACAATAGCAAGCTTTGCATTACCATCAGCCTGATCAAGCGCCTGAGCTGCCTCTTCACGAGTACAACCCGTTGCTGCCATGGTGATGTTCTGTGCACGAACTACCAGCTTCTTATTAGTCTGCTGCACGTCAACCATGAGGTTTTGATACGCCTTGCCCACGCCAACCATAGAACCGGTAGAAATCATGTTCAGAATCATCTTCTGAGCGGTACCAGACTTAAGGCGTGTGGAACCTGTGAGCACCTCAGGTCCACAAGAAGGCTCAATGGCAAGCTCTGCCTCTTTGCCCACCTCGGAGCCCTTATTGCAGGCAATAGCAACGGTTTTGCAGCCCAAAGAACGAGCATAGCGCAGGCCACCAATAACGTAAGGAGTACGACCGCTAGCTGCAATTCCAATAGCAATATCGTTCTTGCTCAAGCCAATCTTCTTGAACTCCTCTTCGCAAAGCTCAAGAGAGTCCTCTGCGCCCTCAACTGCACGTACAAAGGCCTTCTCGCCACCGGCGATAAGACCAACTACCACGTCGGGAGAAACGCCAAAGGTAGGTGGACACTCGACTGCGTCCAAAACGCCCAGGCGACCGGAAGTTCCTGCGCCAAAGTAGACGATTCTGCCACCAGCCTCAAGCGAGGAAACAGCCCACTCAATTGCCTGTGCTACCTGGGGAAGAACCTCTTTTACGCCAGCTACCACGTTGAGATCTTCCTGGTTCATAACGCTGACCAGCTCAAGTGGGGTCATCTGATCCAGGTCCATGGTGTTGGGGTTTCTTGTCTCGGTGACAAGCTTTGTTAAATCAATCACGTTTTCACCTTCTGTGTTGTGATTTTTACGCAATTACGTCGTTGGCTATACCGGGCAAATCTTGGTCAGATGAAAGCGTGGCAACACGCTCAGCCGAATCTAGCTTGCCAATATAGTTTGTCGAGAAACGCTTAACGCTCTTCTCGTAATTTCTATTTACATAGGCCGCAAAGAGCGCATCTACTACGTTGAGCTGGGCAATTCTTGAAGACATGGCACCGCTTCTCATGATGTGTTCGGTCTCTGCCACGCCCAAAACAAAGTCGGAGCGGTGAATAAGCTCTGAATCAATGCCACCTCGGGTGATGGAAACCACCTTGGCGCCGTTTGCCTTTGCAATCCAGGCACACTCAATGGCTTCTCGCGTAAGGCCTGAGTAGCTGACCACAATAGCAAGATCTTCTCGCCCCATGTTTTTGGCGTAGAGCATCTGAGAGTGGTAATCGTCACTCAAATTGCAGTTGATGTTGAGGCGCATGAGCTTGAGCTGCAGATCTCTTGCAACCAGAAGCGAAGCTCCCATGCCAAAGAGGCAGATGGAATGAGCTTGCATCATGAGTGAAACAACTGAGTCAACAACCTGAGCGTCAAGCAATTGCCTGGTAAGCTCCAGCGAAGAAATGTTCTTTGCAGTAACTTTTTCGATGATCACATCAGTGGTGTCACCTGCGATAACGCCGCCGACAGCAATATCGTTGCTTTTGTTGCTTACTGCCAACTCATAAATAAGCGCCTGCTGGAACTCTTTATAGCCACCGCAGCCAAGCTTCTTGCAAAGCCTGACAACCGTTGATGCAGATGTATACGTTTGAGCTGCTAGTTTATGGATTGATTGACCAACTGCCGCCTCTGGATCCGACAGAATATAGTCGACAATATCGCGTTCAGCTGAACTAGCATTCTTGCGATACTCTTCCAGACGTAGACGAACACCTCTCACGCAATCACCTCCGGCCGTCCAGTTGACTAAAACGTTTGACTATATTGTTTCACGATGCCATAAAAATTTCATCTGTAAAGTAGGCAGTGCCGTAAACGGTAGTATTGCGTGCGCAAGTGTAAGCGCGCTCCATGTGCGTTGTATGCGCGACTACTCATGTTTTCCCAGTGTAATGCAGGGACAATTGTCGTAAAAATCTTGCTTTACGTTAGGTACGTTACTATCACTTCATAAAAACTTTTACTATCTAGTAGACATTTGACCACGTGAAACCTGATTAAAATATTTCATTTTTGCCTAAAAAATTCAAATTTAGATACCATTGACAGCTTTTTTGATACCACTCGCAGTACGTTAACGTACCCATTATTTCAACTTGAGCAAACTAGCTGCAATTTTGATGGAACGCACGTCATCATAAGCGCAAATTATCTCAGCCAATTGAGATAGCAGGTGTTTCACCTAAGGCAAAACCGAAGGAGACGATATGCGCACCAACGAAGATTTGCACCAGAATCAAAACGCTCACTCTGAGCACTCATCTAACGCAGGCTCCCCTGCTGGACAGACTAGAAGGCAATTTCTGAGCAGAAGTGCTCTTGGTCTAGCCGCTCTAGCAGGTCTTGGTCTTACCGCCTGCCAGACAAAGGGTGGCGCAACTGCTGCTAAGGGAACCGCAAAGAAGGTTGACTCTGTAGACGGAACCTTCCAGTACGAGAAGGTCTTCCCTGTTCTTAACGACAACGAAGCATTTGACGACTCTCTTGTTACCAACCAGCTCAACAGCTTTGTTTGCTTTGCTGGTCAGGGCACCGTCTATGTAAAGAGCTCCGAGCCTCAGAGCTTTGCACTCTTTGTAAACGGTCACCAGGTTCCAACCGACAAGCTTGACAGCTCTTCCTGGAACCAGATTGACATCTCTGACGTAACTGTCAACGGCGATAACCGCCTGCAGGTCAGCACCGTTAAAGAGACTCAGGCAACCTTTGAGGTCAAGATTGGCTACCCAACCCTTATTGACGGCACCAAGGACTACGCTGACAACGACAACTTCAAGCTGATTGACCAGATTATCAACGCAGAGATTGCCAACGGCTTTACCTCAGCTCAGCTGGTAGTTACCAGGTACGGCAAGATTATCAAGAAGACCAACTACGGTAACGTCAATTCTTACAACAAGGACGGCTCTCGCATCAAAGACGGCAAGGCTGTTGATGACAACACCCTCTACGACCTGGCCTCTAACACAAAGATGTATGCCACTAACCTGGCAATTGAGAAGCTGGTTACCGACGGTCAGCTGGACGTCTCCAAGAAGGTCCAGGAGTACATTCCAGACTTCAAGGATCAGGAGGGCGATAAGATCCTGGGCAAGAATGACCTCACCGTTCGTGAGATCCTAGAGCACCAGGCTGGATTCCCACCAGATCCTCAGTATCACAATCGCAACTACAACCCAGAGAAACCCGACGATCCACAGCCAAACGCAAACCAGAAGCTGTACTCCCAGAATCGCGACGAGATTCTGCAGAAGATCATCGAGACTCCTCTGCAGTACGTCCCAGGTACTAAAACTGCCTATTCCGACGTAGACTACATGCTTCTTGGTTTTATCATCGAGAAGATCACCAACAAGCGCCTTGACCAGTATGTTAAGGAAGCTCTCTATGAGCCACTGGGACTCAAGAACGTCACGTTCAACCCACTGGACAACGGCTTCAAGGCTGACGGAATTGCAGCTACCGAGCTTAACGGTAACACTCGTGATGGCCTCATTACCTTTGACAACATGCGTACCGATACCATTCAGGGTACCGTCCATGACGAGAAGGCCTACTACGCCATGGGTGGCATCTCTGGTCACGCTGGTCTGTTTGCAAACGCTTCCGACCTGGCCGTTCTTGTCCAGACTGTCATGAACCGTGGTGGCTACGGCAACACTATGCTCTTCAGCGAGGATGTTCACGACCAGTTCATCAAGCCAAAGGACACCAACGTCACCTACGGTTTGGGCTGGAGGCGTAAGGGTCACATTGGCTACCAGTGGGCCTTCTCGCCAATTGCAAACGCTGAAACTGTTGGCCACACCGGCTGGACCGGCACACTTACCGTCATCGACGTCTACAACAACACCAGCTTGGTGCTGCTCACCAATACCAAGAACTCGCCTGTCATTGACAACAAGGTCAACCCTAACGACTTTGTAGGCAACCACTTCCTGACCGGCGGCTACGGTGTTGTTTCTACGCTGGCATTTGACGGCCTCGACGACGCAAACGCCGAGGGCAACAACGCCAAGCTCATGGACATGGTCATTGCCAAGTACAAGCTCATTCAGGCCGAGGCAGATTATCAGACTGACCCCGATAAGGCTTCCCTGAAGGCACTGCTTGAGGTCTGCGACCAGAGGAAAGATTCCAAGGTTATCAAGGACTTCCAGGCAAGCGACCTGTACAAGACCATCTCGGAGTTTGTTGGTAAGTAAAGCTCGTGTAAACAACCCGTGTGTCGGGAATAAGCACAGTACACGAACAAGGTACGATACACATCTTGTCTAGCAACGGCCCTCTCCTCCGTCTAGACACACCAAAGCCCGGATGCTATTGCGCGGCATCCGGGTTCTTTTTGTGTGTACGCTAGGCCAGCGAGCTGCACGGGCGCTCGGGTTTCTCGCCAGGTGCGCCATGCGAGCGCGCGGGTTTCTCGCCGGGCGCGCCATACGAGCCTGAAAAGTGCATGATGTCTGAGTAAGTTTACTCAGACATGGCGAGAAAAACCGGCATAACCACTCAGACATGGTGCGCTTTTCCGGCAAATCATTCAGACTTGATGAGAAAATCAGGCTCCATTGAAGGGCACCTTGGGAACGCCTCAAAGCCCGCCTAAAAAGTGCAAAGAATCTGTATTTGAGGCACAGATTCTTTTACAAAATCAAGCAAATCCACAGATTCTTTTATGGTTTTAGGCAAAATCCACAGATTCTTTGCAGAATTCAGGCGCACTAGCAACCTTATGCAGCACGCCTTACAGTGCGGCGAGAAAATCCTCTGCTTGCTGGGCAATTGCCTCGTGAACCTCGGGTTCTGGCTCCCAAGTTCCCTCGGTCCAGGCGGTAACAGGAAGCGAGAAGCCATTGAACGGCTCAACCGGCTTGGTGTGCAGAGCAAGGAACTGCTGCTTTACTACGGCGAGCGATCCTGCGACCTTGTTTCGGCCGCCAACGCCACTTGCAGTGACAACCTTGCCAGCGATGGCAGTCTCGGACTTCTTCTCGTAATCGGAAGTGAGCGGACGGCTCAGCCAATCCAGGATGTTCTTAACGGTGCCGGGGATGCTGTAGTTGTACTCTGGGGTAAAGAGCCACACGCCGTCGGCGGCCATGACGGCGTCTCTAACCTTCTGGACACCCTCAGGAGCTGGGAATTCTTCGTCCTGATTGAGCAGAGGAACGTCCAAAACGTCGACAACCTCAATCTCCGCCTTGCCCTCCAAAGCCTTTGCGGCAACCTGGCTCAGCGTTTTGTTGAACGAGTTCTTACGACCGGAACCGATGATAAATACAATTTTCTTCATGAGCAGACCTCTCCGTGAATGCTGCGTGGATATAAAAATCATGCACGAGCAAACTCGCCCGTACATGATTTGTGTACCCAAATGTTAGCTCTCTAGTCGTATTTAGCGGCGACCAGACGTATTTAACAGAATTCCAAGTTGCACTTA
>CAKAPZ010000005.1 GCA_916720015.1 uncultured Atopobium sp.
ACCTCTGCATAGAACTTCTCGACAGATTCTGCTGGAATGGCCAGAAGCTCTGCGGCAAACCAAGAAGTTGCCTCGCCAACCTGGGTATATGCGCTGGTAGCGTTTGCAACGTATGCCTGGTACTTGGCAACGCGGGTGTCCTCGTCACTCTTGCGCTCAGCGTAGTTGATAATCTTGTAGAGCAGAAGGTTCATCTGGTCCTCAAGCTGCAGAAACTCCAGAAGAGACTGAGCGGAGGTAGAAATCTTACCCTTGAACGCAAGCAGCTTTGGGCAGTAAGCCTTGAGCTCCTCGAGTCCAGCCTCAAATGCCTCATCGCTAGGGAACATTGAGGACAGGTCCCACTTATATTTGCTGTCAATTTCTTCGCGAGACTCGTATGCCATGAGCCTTCCTTTCTTGACCGGGTTAGTATTCACTGCTATTTAGTGTCCCACATACACGCTGATTTCATGCTGATAACAAGAAAAAATGAACCCATTTGATACAAATCATCAAACGGACGTGTTGCAATGCCTGAACTTCCCTGACGGCCTGCGACTATCCTATCTTCCACCCTTCCGCCTCGGCACGTGCCTCAACGAAGCGCCTGTACACACCTTCTTGCGCGAGAAGCTCCTCATGGGTCCCCCTCTGGACGACGGTACCATCCTCTACCACAAGGATCTGGTCGGCATGTTCGATAGTCGCAAGCCTGTGTGCTATGACCACCACGGTCTTCTCGCGCGTAAGTTCCGTAAGTGCCTGTTGGATAAGCTGTTCGTTCTCCGGATCGATTGAAGCCGTCGCCTCATCAAGCACCACGATAGGGGCATCCTTGAGCAACGCCCGGGCAATCGAGATGCGCTGGCGCTCTCCCCCGGAAAGGCTTGCGCCTCCCTCGCCCACAATCGTGTCATAACCGTTGAGCAGGGCGCTGATAAAATCGTGACACCGTGCGCGTTTGGCAGCTTCGACCACCTGCTCATGCGTTGCACCGGCAGTCCCAAACGCAATGTTGGCCTCCAGGGTGTCATTGAACAGGTAGACATCTTGGAACACCATCGAGAAATTCCTCAACAGGCTGTCCACTGTGAATTCACGGACGTCGTGGCCGCCGACACGCACCGCCCCACTATCGACGTCGTAGAAGCGCGCCATAAGGCTGAATATATTGCAGGAAAGCCGACCAGAGTCTCTAAGAGGGAAAGGGTTCAGAGTTCCCGGACCTCATCGCATACGGCGAGAAGCTCCTCATCGTGAGACACAACGATTACCAGGTGGTCCTTACGAAAGTCCTTGAGGAGGTCAATGAGATGGCTCCGACTTGCCGCATCAAGTGCCGAAGTTGGCTCGTCAAGCAACATCACCTCTGGGTCTTTGAGGAGCATGCGGATGATAGCGATCTTCTGTTTTTCCCCTCCTGACAACGCAACACGATGTGCATCAATGACGCTCTGCAATCCCCTGTCTGGTGAGAGGAACTTCTGAAGTCCAAACAAGTTGACAAGCTGCAAAACCCTATCTTCACTGGGCATCTTGTTGCACAGAAGCGTCAAGTTGTTCCACAGGGTATCTTGGAGAATTGCCGGCTCTTGCTCAACAATGCCGATGACGTCGTGCCTGAGGGCGTATTGGTCAAGCGTTGCAAGGTCGGTATTGCCATAGTATATGGATCCGTCATACAGGCTGAAATATTCCCCCGAGAGAAGCTTCAAAAGCGTACTCTTGCCACATCCATTGGTACCTGCAAAGGCATAGATCTTCCCCGCTTGAAAGCGCCCGCTCACTCCACGGAGGGTCCTGTTTTTGTTCCCTGGATATGAAAAGGCCACATCGTCGCAGGTAATCAGGCTGGTGTCCGTAGGAACTCCGGAACCGTTCGGCTCCTCTTCCTCATCCCAAAGCTCTTGTAATCTGTTGTAGTTCACGCGGGCGCTCTGGTAGTCGCGGCCAAACTGCTCAAAGTACTCGACGGATGTAACCATGGTGGTGAAGTAGCCGAAGGCAGTTGCCACATAACCCACCTGCATATGGCCGGCAAAAACTTCCCTGGCAGCAACAAAAAGAAGTGCCGCCTGGGCAATGCCTTGGACCACTCCCGTACAAAGAAACACTTGCGCCGCAACCTTGTTGGTTTGATACATTGCCTCTCGGACCGTGAAGAAGATCTCCTTCAGGCGTTTTGTGGAACGGTTAAACAGAACATGTTTCCTGATAAACTCGACTTCCTCTAACTGCTCTTGAACCCGTGAGGAGTACTGTGACATCTCATTTGTAAAATCGAGTGTTGTCTTATACATCCTATTCATGAAAATCATATAAATACCACCTGAGGCAATGGCAAGCACTATAGATACCAATGAGAGCAGGGGGTCTATGACAAACAGAACGACCACAATGACTACGAGAATTGCAGTGTTTTTAAGAACATCGACAATAGACATCAGGAAGAAGAGCGAAAGACCATTAGTGTCATCATCTAGACGCCGACGCCAATACGCAGGATCAAAACCTTTAAAGAAGGCCGGCCTTAGGTGTTGGATATGCTGAATAGCATGAAGCTCAAGATCAAATGAGGAATCTGCCTGAAGGTAGGTGTATACCAAGGTGGCCAGGTAATCAAAGAGCGCAGCTAAAATACAACATATTGCAAGGAATAGACATGCCAAGATCAACGAACCCATCGGCGTATTGGGTTCAAGAAGCATATTTATGGTAACCCCGGCCACAAGTGGAGCCACAACGGAGAGAAGCGCCTGGATCAGGCGGGCAACCAGATATCCTATAAATCTTCGACGATTGGAGATGCTCTGCCAGCAGCATCGGACGAGATCAAACATCCGCATCACCCAATTCAATTTCATGTGCTAAAAAAGCCTAGTGTCTCATCTCTCGATGTCCTGATGTCACGCTTTCCAAAGATATTTTATGCACCAGTTGGCACTCGCCAGGCTCGACATCGTTCGTCTCAATGGCATGATTATATCTCCAGAACAAATGCTACTCTCGCCAAAACCCGAATAACGAGGAGGCAAGATCTCAGCTAGACGGACTTCTCGAAAACGCTCCACAGCTTTATGCCATCGCTGAAGTGAAATAGAGACCACAAATTGATTCTTGGTCAGACAGTTCCTGCGTCAGCCCAGTGCCATACCCATCATATAAATAGGGAGATACGTAACACCTTCGAAAGCTTCTGGAGTATCCACATTGCCGTCATGAAATACGTAGACATGTTCGAAGCTGTAGTTTTTTGTTGTTAGGAGATTGTCAAGCGCACTGTGGCGTCGATAGTTCTTACCACTCTTTATCTCACAGAGGTCGATGCCTCCTTGTTGCCCCTGAAGCACAAAATCAACCTCGCCTATCTTGGAGGAATTATAGTAGCGCAGTTCCCTTCCACACGCCTTGAATTCCTGGGCTGCCACATTCTCAAATATCGACCCAAAGTTTATGCTTGACCTTCTATTGAGGATATCGATATCGACATCCCCCATCATTTGGGCGGTAAGCAGGCCAACGTCATTTGCGTAAAGCTTCAGCATGTTTCGGTCCTCATGGGCGGCAAGGGGAAACGTCGGCTCATTGACTCGGAATGCCGGAAGAGCGACCCCTACGTGCTCAAGCCAGTCGAACGCGAACTCAAGGTTGGCAAACCTCAGACTCTTCCCCAGCCTTGCATATTTGAATCGCTTGTTCTCAGAATTCAACTGAGAAGGTATGGACTCGTATACCATTTGTACCTGGCGCGCCTCAAGCGTATCCGATACATACTTGGCCATGTCCATCTTGTACATGTTCACAATTCCCCTCTGCAGATTACGGGCTCGCAAGAGGTCGTTGTTGTCCACAAAGGCCTGCACAACGTCAGGCATACCGCCTACCAAAAGATACCGGTAAAAGGTATCCGTAAGCTTATCATGCAGATAATCAGGCACAGGGGTAAGGGATTCCATACAGGCAGAAACAGCTTCCAATGCCGTCTTGCCTATCCCACTTGCCCAGCAAAACTCCTCAAAATCAAGGGGATACAAGGTTACTTCCTGCAAAAAACCAACGGGAAGGGAAGAAATATTGGATACCTCAAGCCCAAGCAGAGAGCCCGAAAGAATGTAATCGTAGTCGGTTCGCTCAAGGAGCATCTTGATCCAGGTGAGCAGGTCCGCACCACACTCCTGGATCTCGTCGAGGAAGACGAGGGTCTTTCCGGCCTCCAGTTCTTTCCCGCTGAGCACGGAAAGACGTAGAAGCAGGTCATCAGCATCAATCGCCCTCATGACCGTCTCTTTGGCAGTCTTGTTGTCGAAGAAGTTCACCTCGGCGAGGATCCCATAGTTGTCTGCGGCAAACTGCCTGACAAGGGTCGTCTTTCCTACCTGTCGGGCTCCTTTGACGAGAAGTGCCTGCTTCGTCTTGTATCGTTTCCAATCCTCCAGCCTTTGGTATGCCTTGCGTTTGAGCATGATTTCATCTCCCCATAGTAATTAACAAGTGAAATGCGTTTTTCACACTCTATGATACGCTTTCAGTTGCGTTTTTTACATCATTTTATAGTGGTTTTATTGCGTTTTTCGCACGCTAGGACAGTCTCTCAGTCGCGTTTTTTACACCCTGCACCCCTAGTCCACGTCCTCCCGGTGGTCCGCGATGTTGTCTCACCACGGGGCGTAATCAGGGTCAAAGTGACCTGTATCGTTTTTTCGGACACAGGCATCCCAGATTCAAAACCCAGGAATTGTATATGCTCAGACAACCGAGAAAGCGAGGCAAGGCATGGGCAACAACAAGTACACCGACGAGTTCAGGCGCGAGAGGTCCCACTATGCATCGACTAAGGTCGAGGGAACTTCCTTATAAACGGTCTCGGTCTGCGCCGTATCGCTCGCGCCCAGAAGGTAGGTTGTGCCGCTCCTCGTCCGCACGAGGAGCCAGGGGCCGACCTCGGGGTCCAGGCACACCTTGAGCGATCCGTACGCGTCACTTGAGAAGTTACCTTCAAGGAAGGTTTCCATCGCGCCGCCAAACGTGCGCGTCATCTTGGGAAGTTGGTCAACCAGCTCCACAGACACCACGTCGGCCATGTCAATCTCATAGGTTGTGAGCAAGTGGTGTGCCCGAATCGTCTGCTCGCTCAACTCAAGCATCACAGGAGTTCCAAATTCCTCCGCCATGAACGCTCCCGTCACGGGCAGGCAGAGCAGCGAGCAAGCGAGGGCCACTACAATCGCCTTTCCCGCCGGCCGTGCCAGGTTGATCGACGTGTTGATGCCCACGCGCTCGTTCACTATGAGCTCAGCATCGTCGGGGTTATAGTAAAAGATGCCAAAGATCCAGTGATCGTCCTCGTCCACGTAGAAGCCCTCGCCGCTGGCCTTTGTAAGACGCTCCTGTAGGCTACGCACGCGCATCTCGGTTGCAAACGCCACGATTCCAAGGACCGTGCAGGGAAGCATCATACCGATAAAGTACAGATTGGTTGAACCCTGGAAGAGGAGCTGCGCCCAGCTCATGAATGCAAAAGACGCAGCCGCGACGAGGAACACCCTCGCCCAGGCGCGCCGGCGTATGCGCGTGAGCGTCTGCGTGAGGGCGGTGTTGTCGTCCACCACCTCGCTGCGATTGCGGTAACACCAACGGAAGATTGCCCACATCATGAGCACACATGCGGCAAACAGCAGGTAGATTACTACGTTGTCACGGTCGAGCAGGACGGGGACCAGGCTCGCCGCGCAGATGAGGACAAACCATATGCTCGAGACGCGCGGATACGACTGCGCGGCCGCCCCAATATCGGCCACCGTCACGCGCTGGGCCGCGGCGCCTCTGGGCCGCCAGCCGCGCTCGTCCTTCAGGGCCGCGAGCCTGCGGTTGGTAAGCGCGTAGATCACCTCGGGCACGATACAGACCACAAGTATCCAGACGCTCCAGCAGAACATACTCGACCCGGCCCACGCTCGTACCGTTCCTGTCGCCGCACCGCCAAGTGCCGCAGCCACGAGCACGATAGCGCACGCGAGCTGTAGGTGACGGTAGCTGGTAAGAAACGCCTTTACCTGCACGTCTTCCCGCGCCTCGCGCGGGAAAGTGACGCCGACGACAATGTTCTTCTTGAAGCGCGCGCTGTTCCTGAGCGTCCACCATATGAGGAGTGGAGTCCAGCTGCAGGAGAGCCATAGGATAGTCGCAGTGCTCATCATAAACTTCCTTACTTCTAGCGATACGCAATCTCATCCAGCAGGTGCTCACAGAGCGCGAGAACCTCTTTGCCTGACATCCCACCGGCCACCAGCTCAGCCAGGCGCATCCGCAGCGCGTCCATGATGCCGGAATCGGGGTCCGAGCTGCCATCGGGCTCGCACACGAAGGTGCCACCCCTCCGGTCGCCGAGCACGTGTCCCTCCTGCTTGAGAAGCTGATAGGCCTTGCTCACCGTCATGGCGTTGACGCCGCACTCCGATGCGAGCGCCCGCACGGTCGGCAGGCGCTCGCCAGGCGCAAGCTCGCCTTCGGCGATGCCACGCACGATCTGATCGCGGATCTGCTGGTAGATGGGTGTCGCGGTTGAGAAGTCCAGCTGCAGGAGCATGGTGTGAGCCTCCAACGATGTCTGTATTGTATGTATTACTCACAATAATACATACGATACAGACAAAGCTGCAAGCGCAGAGGAAAGCACAGTCCAAGCCGCTTCCGTCATCGCATCATTTCCCATTGTATGATCTGTACCTACAGTAGATCTGCCTTGGTAGAATCGGGGTCCGGCCATGCCCTCCCATTAAGAGCTCGTCTTCGACACGAGCGCTCAACTCCTCGGCGCAAAAATTGACCGGATAGCGAGAAGCAAGAGATCGCCGAGAAGGGCGGACTCCTGGGTGGCGGACATCCGCGCCCGCATCCGCGTTGCGCGCTCCGTCACGAAACTCTAAACATACAAAATGAATAACGTTACCTCAGGCTACTCATAGATCTCGCTTTAGGCAAAGTCTGATCACGCACAAATGCAAGCAATCGTACAAGCACAACAATACAAAGTCCTGCTGCAAGCACCGTTTCAACAAAGGCTATTCCGTCAAGCCATTGAAGAGGCTGACCAAGTTCAGCTAGATATGCCGACGTCTGCGTACGCGCAATGACACAAATTACAAAGGGAAATGTAAACGCGGCATGGCTAGGAAAGAACGGTTTAGTAAGACACCTGATGCACCACACAAAAGAAACCACATAAATAAGTGAAGCAATTGCCAGCATTACCAACAGAAACGGTACAGACTTTGGTGTAATAGATTGAATATATCCTGCAATGCAAAGACTTGTTGGAGCTGCATAAATACAGGCGAGCGACTCAGCAGAATCAGGCACCGGCCCATATTTTATGTACTTTATGCTGACTACAATGAAAAGCACAACAAGGCAGATAAATCCAAACCAAAATGCAATCGTACCAACACTGGTTTCAAAGGTAAACGCCGGCGCTGTAACACTAGCAACAACAATGCCTACATACACAATGAACCAGCTGGCGTGCACATTCTCCCAATCAAATTTTGCAATATAGCGAGAAGTAAAGAGAGCTATACACAGTATGTGCAACGCAATTCCTGCAAACCAAAATAACTGTGCCACATCACCAATATCGGCCTTCATATACACCGAAATCAGCATAACTGCCATAGGATATGTTGCGGCAACTGAAAGCCCAATTGGATCCGAGAGCTCTCGCAACACAACTTTTGTAGACACCATAAATTTGAGGGTATAGAGAGCTAAAAGAGCAATAGAAATTATGCCGCAGGCAAGATAGAGGCCTTCAAAAGAAGACTTAAAAAGATTTCCAAGTGCCGCAAAACCTAATGCAACACCACAAATAGCAACAGGAACTTTTTGGACGTAGTTCATAAGGACTCTTCTATCTGTTTAGGAATCTCTTTTCTAACTTGAACATCTATACGATAGTGTATCTAAATGACCTCTTAAAACTAAAATCCAATGAACTTCCACAACAGCTTTCTGTCATAATAAACACCGACGTTATTTCTTACAACAAACGTCCACAAAGATAAAAACGCAACGTGTACTGGATAAAGTATGCTAGAACCGGTAGGTAGCCCGGTCATCTCGTTATTATGAGATAAGTAACCTTCCCTCCTTGGGTTGTCCGTTCTTTGTGTAACCATATACAAGGAGGAATTTCATGAATCGATCCAGCGTTACGCTGACCGTTTTATTTGATACTCCCTTTTGGGTTGGCATCTTTGAACATGTTGACGACGATAAACTTACGGTAGCAAAAGTCACATTTGGTGCAGAACCAAAAGACTATGAAGTATATGACTTTATACTCAAGAATTTTTATCGCCTTAAATTTAGTCCATCATTGATTATTGAAAATAACCGTACCTTTGAAAATCCCAAACGAAAACAACGTGCTGCGCGCAAACAGATGCAGAAAACGGGTATAGGCACCAAATCGCAACAGGCCCTACAGCTACAATTTGAAGCTAGAAAAATAAAACTCAAAAATTTCAATAAGGTGCAACAAGCAGCCCTAAAACAACATCAATTTGAGCTCAAGAAACAAAAACATAAAGAAAAACATCGGGGTCATTAGATGCTCACTTTGCTTTCATGCTTACCAAGCTTCCCATTCTTTTCAAGCTTATTATCAAGCCACCAAATTGGAATTGGAAGAATTTCATCAATAGGTTGAGTATTGTCCCAGATGTCGATAAATTCCTTTGTTTTCCTATCGTATAAGAACTTGCAATATACGCGATAATCAGGGGCTGAGAATTCTCCACCATAGAATCCGTCATCATACTCAATGTTATGAAAATAATAGTTCATGTAATATGCGCCCATTTTTACCTCACTTAGTGGCAAATGCTCTCCAAAAATGCATTTCCAATCCATCTCCAAATATGTAAAAAGAAAGATAAGATCTACAGGTAATCTAAGTGGGTACTGCACTGGACAGTAAAAATAAACCCTCCTATTAAACTTGCTGAAAGTTGAGTCACAGCTTGGACTTGATATGCGCAGATAGTAAACCGCATTAAGTAATTGTTGTTTTGACTCAAGTGAGTTCACTATTTGGGAGACGCCTATGTATGTACAGAACTTGACGGATTTAGCTGGCTGGTTCCTTGCAACAACTAATTCCTGGTCTGGGCATTTTGTTGAACTACACGATTTTTGCGACTACATCGACAACAACGTAAGCTTATTCGACACGCCGTTTGACATACCCCATTATCAAATTCCTGAAGTGCTGGAAAAATTTGCTTGTTTATTTAATTCCGAAATATGCGAACAAGAGAGCGCTCGTAACTATCAAAAAATTCTTGATAACTATGGCATAGATATTAGAGACGACGCTGAATTACTTTCTAGTATTAACGAGCTTGTTTTAAACAAAGAATGCATCTATGCAATCATCACCAAGTGCGTTACCGAAGATCCTAAAGGAGTTGGACTTCTCTATACTGCAGCGGAAAGTTCTCTTCTTGATAGATGTCTATTCAAATTGGATGATATCAAGAAAATGTTCAGACCAGACTATGACTTTGGCCGTAGAAAAAAGAAAACTACTCCGAGCACAGAAGGAGATTACTGGGATTTTGTAGAAACAAATAAACTCCCAGAATGGATTTGGTGTCTGGTTGGTAACGTAATTGACGAACATCCTTTTGGAGAAGACCATACAGTTGTTCATGGGACGCGACATTTTTCTCCTGGAACAAAGGTTTATTGTCTCCCAGTTCAATGGGGCGATGGATACGAAAAAATCGCTGTACTAGGCAAACATAGAGGTTCACGAGGACTCATTAGAATTGTAATGGGTAGAGAGTTAATTCATAACTTTAGGTGCCAAAAGGTTTTTTCACCATATGTTATTAAGCGCATGTATGTACGCAATAACCACGGCAGGAACTTTGAGGGTTGGGGGCAATCTGAAGCGGAACATGAAACCATTTTGTCACTACTTCCATGGCTTAATACAACCCCCGAAGAAGAAAAACAAAGAACACTGCTACTTAATAGTTCGCAACTGTCATTCTTGATACATGTTGGCGATACGCCAAACCAGAAAATTCGTTTGAGGATTGAACGACACAGTCGCAGAGATGGTTGTTATGGTGCAGGGTGGTATGGATTCTATAAAATTGGCGAGAAACCAGAACAGTCTATTGGTCTCCTTGATTGGTATGGATACTGGCCAGATGATGTGTCCTACAAAGAATGTAGGTCAAACTACAAACCATCATGTGAACTATTAGGTGGATTTTTAGATGCCGGAATTCTTAACTGGGAGAATACCTATGAGTCTATTCCTACTAATGGTAGACCTCCATTTACGTGGGAATTTGAGGCGGTTTTAGAGCACGGTAGTCTATCGAATGCTGGACGTAATGCATACCCAGAGAACTTTCCATCAGTTATGAGACTTCTGACAGCATGGGGCTTTCCAAAGATTTGGAATTCAACCAGTAATGCACCTGATGCGTTTCTTGATTTGATGCGAGAGCAGAAATAAATCTCAAGCCTCCCTCTCGGTCATCCCTCACAGGTCCATCTCTACCGTTCGCGGAAAATGTCAACTTTGGTGAACAAACAGCAAATCCGTGTGCCCGGTAGGGATATAATCGCAGGTGAACAACAGATGGAGGATTGCCATGAAGATGCACCTCATTGAGCCCGACGCTTACGCTGAGACCACACCTACCGTATTGCTAATTCATCCCATGCTCTCGTCTGCAGAGGGAATGAAAACAGTTCTTGTGAATAACATGGGTGATGACCTGCGCTATCTAGTCCCAGATCTTGCTGCCCACGGAGAAGAAGATGCAACGGAATATGTCTCAGTGTCCCAAGAAGCTGCGCAGATTCATGACTGGCTGCTGGAGCACGACATAACCCATCTCTCCCTTGGCTTTGGCGCGTCCCTTGGCGGCGTGGTTCTGTCTGAACTCCTCAAGTTCCCCGATTTAGTCTTTGACCATCTCTTCTTTGAGGGAACAAGCTTCTGGACGGGTGGATTCCTGGCCTCAACGATGGAATTTGTGCTCAAGAAAGTGTTTCTTGCCAAGCACCGCAAAGCCATTGCAGACCCCGAGTTATCCGTGCAAAAGATGGAACAACTTTACGGAAAAGTTGCAGCTAAGCCTATGTCAGAACACTTTGTTGCAATGAGCGACCAAAGCATCAAGAACATCATTCACGACTGCAGCAACGTTGACCTTCCCACCCTTAGCCCCGACGTACAACGCCACTGCATCTTCACGTATGGCGAGAAGGACTTTGATTTGAAACGTGCAAGACGGATTCTGCCCAAAGTGTATCCCGAGGCCACACTTACTATCTGGCAGGGCTATGACCACTGCGCGCGCATGACCAGCGACTCGTCAGCGTATGGTCAAATGCTCAGAGAGCTTGTGGTTTAGAGACAAAACTCGTAACGGATGCTTCCAATCTGAATGTTCTCTTGAAAACATTAAAATTATCAAGATTGTTTCTGTATAAAAGTACTTATAAACAGCTGTGCTAATTCAATATTGCACAACTTACATCAGACATCCTAAATCTCTAGATTTGTATATCTACAAGAGGCCTTTTTGATTTTTTCAATTGCTCTTTTTGATGTTGACTGTTTTATTAAACCTTCTTTTGCATACGCTGCTATCGAACACTTATGCTGATCTATAAGTGCAATAACTATTGCTTCATTTGCATCAAATATACCTGCTTTGATTGCAGCTATATAAATACTCTTGTCCAAATCTTCTTTTAAAATAATTCCAGTCTCACTAAATACATCCCTAATTGCATTCAACGCATTAATATTCTTTGGAAACACAATTTCAGCGGCAGCTTTACTATCCATGTCGTCAATTTTTATTCCAAGCGGTACGCTATATTCTTCAATGACAAGATTTAGCTTATCCACATCGCTTTTCATTCTTGCCCTTCTTTCTCGTTTTCCATGACTTCCGTGAGTATTAATTCTGTTTCAGTAATTATGTCACCAGCTTCAGGTAAAGCTATCTTTTCCCTATTGGATTCAATTTTTATAACAGTTGGTGCAATAAACTCATCGGCAAATCTCTCACGATCTTCTTTAGAAAACATTTCTTTAAGTGTGTTCCCGTCAAGTCTTACTGAAATGTCATCTAAAAGTTTCTCAGTTTCATCCTTATTAAGTAAATGCTCTATAACTAATTTATTAAATTGTTTCTCCAATATTGCGGTCATTTGAATAGCATCATCTTCAACAAAATGATTTGCTACAGCAATTGCCGCTTGCTCAACAGCACATGAAGCTGCTACAGCCCCAATAAATGAACCTACTGTGGTACCAATTCCCGGAACAATTATAGTACCAGCAGTCGCACCAGCCACCATCCCGCCAAATCCACCAGCTAAGCCCACACCAGCAGATATTAAGTTTTTAAAAAGCTGTTGAGCTGAAATACGTCTCCTAAACATATCTACTGCGTTAAATGTAAAAATTGTTGCAATAGTTACAGTGGAGGTAATAGCATTTCCTCTAAGAATTTTTGCAGCACTTTTTTGGGCCGCTGCTCCAGCTATTTGCCTTCCAGACCTACATGCATTCGCAATTATTGCAGAGACTTTAGATCCCAATTTCCTTGCAATAGCTTCAGTGCTACCAACCATAAGTGAATTCAAGCCAGCCTTCGATAGCTGACTCGCAGCAACAGATACGATAAATGCTATTCCTCCCATTTTCAATCCATCTATCGTTGCGCGTTTTAGGGCCATAGAATAACTTTCTCCTGACCAAAGCGATAACGCAAAAGTAATTATCGCAATTATTCCGAAGGTAGTTTGTGCAACAACTACTCCATTTTTTGCATCATATTTGAGCGATTCTATGTTTCCAGCTTTTGCAATGTTTACAGCCTGTTTATACGTATAATTTCCGGCTTTTACAATCTCTGTTGCAGAATCAGGATCCTTCACACCTGGAACTTCATTATTAAGAATCCTTTTGCGCATTGCGGTAATCGCTTCTTCATACTTATCAGAAGGAACTTCAATGACCATAGGGTTACCTTCTCCATCAAAATACCTAAATTCATTATTCTCAAAACATGCGCTAATACATTTGCTTCCAGTCTTGTAATACTTACTTTGAATATTTACCCGAGTTCCATCTTTTTCATAGACACGCCTATCTGCTCCATTTTTTGCGTTGTTACCTCCAATGACTTTTCCTTTTTTGCCGTGCCAGTTGTCATATTGATTATTTGCTTGTTCAGCTGCAAAACCGTGTCCCTGAGGTGTGTGGAAAATTTCTTCATCCGCAACTCTATTGACAGTTTGCCTGTTTCCCCAAACAATACCTGAATAAATGACGTCATTGCTCTTTTGTTTGAAATTTGGAATTTTCGCATCAAATGCAACATAGGCATTTCGAAGACAGATCATCTCGTTAAGAAGTTCTGCTAAACCAACTTCGTTGAAGCCAATGCTTGAAAAAGTAATCCTTGTTTCATCTTTCATTGTCAACGAAAGCTTCGTGTTGTCACTTGAATCAATAGAGGCAACCTCGTCGTACCAGATTTTTTTGGGAGGACGAGGAAAGTCAGACAAGTACATTTTTGAACGAGTAAACAAAGCACCAGAAGATCCGTCACTTAAAATGGAGTCGTCAATAAGTCCTACAAATCCATCCTGGTCATACCCAATCGCATACAATGAAATTGCTTTCCTGAGTAAGTGCTCTGGAACAGTTCGAGCGGAATAATACTCAACGTGTTTGCCTGATACAACTGGAGCAAATTTCTCAAAGCATTTAATTCGCATTCTGTGAAGTGAATCTATGGCTTCTTCCTCATTGGCTCTAGAGATAACATCCTCATTATCTTCTAATGATTTATCGCTATTTTGATTTGTATTAAACGGTTCAAATCTATCCTTAAAAGAAAAATAATTGAACTGATCATATGATTTATCTAAAACAGCAAAACAAACATATCTAAAGAGAGAATCGCATTCTAGGTCCTTAAATAATCCATCGGCTGATGGTACTCGAATCTCTTTAAAAACTTCAAAAAATGCTCTGGAAACTAACTGAGCATCATTTCCAAATGCTCCGCATCCCCATGCACCAAGAACTAGATTTTCATACCCCTCATTAATAGCAATATCAAGCATGCCCATGATTCTGGTTTTGAATACATCATATATTTCTTCTTTTTTTACTCCCGCTAGTCCAGGGGCATAAGGAGCAGCCATAGTTAAAACCGCTACTTCTAGTGGCTTATCCAAATAACTTCCATTAGGATTTCTAAATACTTCAACATGTGGGCTAAGAATAGCTGCATCAGTAAAAATATTTTCTTTACCCTTTTTATTCTCTTCATAAAACTTAGACGCTTCTTCAGATGTTAACGATTTATAAAGAGTGGATCTTCTGCATAGGTCTTCTTCTTGAGCATTAGCGCCATTTAATACACCACCACCTGGGGTGTATGGATTTGCAAAATTAAGTACCAAGATATTTTTAAGAACAGATGTATTCTTTGATTGCTTTTCACTTAATAATTTTGCAGCATCAAAAGAATCGGTATTACTTACAGTAAAAACAGTTCGTTTTCCCAAAGAAATAGGTACTTTTTTATTAGATTTGGAGCGAAGTTTTCTTACATTTTTCTCAGAATAATAAACGGCAGTATTCTGATCTTCAGGTTTATAGAGAAATGGATATTCTCTTTTCTCTACAGTCTCGATAGTTTGCTCGAAGAATTCTATGTTATCCATCAAATTACCCTTCAATTCTTTAAAGAGCGTAAACTTTAATTTAATATTATCTACTGTTGAGTTTTAATGATAAATAGTTAGTTCGACTTTTATATCATTGGTAGCATATTCGATAAGTATTAACTTTCTTCAGAATCTCCTTTTTTCTCAAATACCATCCAAAATTTGAAACTTGTATACAAAAGGAAGAGTAAGTCTTAAATATAATTCAAGTGGGTACTGTAATGGACAGTAAAAGTCTTTATCACTACTAACAAACGCAGTACACATGGATGATCTGACATTATTCAATAGACCAATTAATGCGAGGTTGTATAATTCAATTAACAAGCAGTTCGTTCCTGATTGGAGTGAATATGATGTTATATTCAGTTATAACGTGGTCTTTAACCGCAATTCTTGGCATTTGGTCTCTTGTACTTCTATCTGGTCATGGTGCTATTTCAATTGCTGGATATAACACAATGACTGAAGATGAAAAGAAAACAATTGACGAGAAAAAACTCTGTTTTGTAACGGGTATTGGCATGCTTATAAGTGCGTTAGTACTCTTTTTCATGGCACTACTTGGTCCAAATATACCAAACACAACAGCAATCATTGCGGGCAGTATTATTGCGATTGATGCGGTAGTAATGGTTTATATTGCAAACACAAAATGCGAAAAACAATAAAAACCTGACGATAAAATACTTGAAATTCTTATCACCTTTAGGCAATGACTCTTGTCAAAACAAATACAAAGCATCACCTCAAACTACTCGTCTCTTTCGTCCCTCTTAAGACAAAGTCTGATCACGCACGTACGCAAGTAATCGTACAAGTACAACAATACAAAGCCCTGCTGCAAGCACCGTTTCAACAGAGGCTATTCCGTCGAGCCATTGAAGAGGCTGGCCGAGTTCAGTCAAGTATGCCGACGTCTGTGTACGCGCAATAACACAAATTACAAAGGGAAATGTAAACGCGGCGTGGCTGGGAAAGAACGGTTTAGTAAGACACCTGATGCACCACGCAAAAGAAACCACATAAATAAGTGAAGCGATTGCCAGCATAACCAACAGAAACGGTACAGACTTTGGCGTAATAGATTGAATATATCCTGCAATACAAAGGCTTGTTGGAGCTGCATAAATACAAGCGAGCGACTCAACAGAATCAGGCACCGGCCCATATTTTATGTACTTTATGCTGACTACAATGAAAAGCACAACAAGGCAGATAAATCCAAACCAAAATGCAATCGTACCAACACTGGTTTCAAAGGTAAACGCCGGCGCTGTAACACTAGCAACAACAATGCCTACATACACAATGAACCAGCTGGCGTGCACATTCTCCCAATCAAATTTTGCAATATAGCGAGAAGTAAAGAGAGCTATACACAGTATGTGCAACGCAATTCCTGCAAACCAAAATAACTGTGCCACATCACCAATATCGGCCTTCATATACACCGAAATCAGCATAACTGCCATAGGATATGTTGCGGCAACTGAAAGCCCAATTGGATCCGAGAGCTCTCGCAACACAACTTTTGTAGACACCATAAATTTGAGGGTATAGAGAGCTAAAAGAGCAATAGAAATTATGCCGCAGGCAAGATAGAGGCCTTCAAAAGAAGACTTAAAAAGATTTCCAAGTGCCGCAAAACCTAATGCAACACCACAAATAGCAACAGGAACTTTTTGGACGTAGTTCATAAGGACTCTTCTATCTGTTTAGGAATCTCTTTTCTAACTTGAACATCTATACGATAGTGTATCTAAATGACCTCTTAAAACTAAAATCCAATGAACTTCCACAACAGCTTTCTGTCATAATAAACACCGACGTTATTTCTTACAACAAACGTCCACAAAGATAAAAACGCAACGTGTACTGGATAAAGTATGCTAGAACCGGTAGGTAGCCCGGTCATCTCGTTATTATGAGATAAGTAACCTTCCCTCCTTGGGTTGTCCGTTCTTTGTGTAACCATATACAAGGAGGAATTTCATGAATCGATCCAGCGTTACGCTGACCGTTTTATTTGATACTCCCTTTTGGGTTGGCATCTTTGAACATGTTGACGACGATAAACTTACGGTAGCAAAAGTCACATTTGGTGCAGAACCAAAAGACTATGAAGTATATGACTTTATACTCAAGAATTTTTATCGCCTTAAATTTAGTCCATCATTGATTATTGAAAATAACCGTACCTTTGAAAATCCCAAACGAAAACAACGTGCTGCGCGCAAACAGATGCAGAAAACGGGTATAGGCACCAAATCGCAACAGGCCCTACAGCTACAATTTGAAGCTAGAAAAATAAAACTCAAAAATTTCAATAAGGTGCAACAAGCAGCCCTAAAACAACATCAATTTGAGCTCAAGAAACAAAAACATAAAGAAAAACATCGGGGTCATTAGATGCTCACTTTGCTTTCATGCTTACCAAGCTTCCCATTCTTTTCAAGCTTATTATCAAGCCACCAAATTGGAATTGGAAGAATTTCATCAATAGGTTGAGTATTGTCCCAGATGTCGATAAATTCCTTTGTTTTCCTATCGTATAAGAACTTGCAATATACGCGATAATCAGGGGCTGAGAATTCTCCACCATAGAATCCGTCATCATACTCAATGTTATGAAAATAATAGTTCATGTAATATGCGCCCATTTTTACCTCACTTAGTGGCAAATGCTCTCCAAAAATGCATTTCCAATCCATCTCCAAATATGTAAAAAGAAAGATAAGATCTACAGGTAATCTAAGTGGGTACTGCACTGGACAGTAAAAATAAACCCTCCTATTAAACTTGCTGAAAGTTGAGTCACAGCTTGGACTTGATATGCGCAGATAGTAAACCGCATTAAGTAATTGTTGTTTTGACTCAAGTGAGTTCACTATTTGGGAGACGCCTATGTATGTACAGAACTTGACGGATTTAGCTGGCTGGTTCCTTGCAACAACTAATTCCTGGTCTGGGCATTTTGTTGAACTACACGATTTTTGCGACTACATCGACAACAACGTAAGCTTATTCGACACGCCGTTTGACATACCCCATTATCAAATTCCTGAAGTGCTGGAAAAATTTGCTTGTTTATTTAATTCCGAAATATGCGAACAAGAGAGCGCTCGTAACTATCAAAAAATTCTTGATAACTATGGCATAGATATTAGAGACGACGCTGAATTACTTTCTAGTATTAACGAGCTTGTTTTAAACAAAGAATGCATCTATGCAATCATCACCAAGTGCGTTACCGAAGATCCTAAAGGAGTTGGACTTCTCTATACTGCAGCGGAAAGTTCTCTTCTTGATAGATGTCTATTCAAATTGGATGATATCAAGAAAATGTTCAGACCAGACTATGACTTTGGCCGTAGAAAAAAGAAAACTACTCCGAGCACAGAAGGAGATTACTGGGATTTTGTAGAAACAAATAAACTCCCAGAATGGATTTGGTGTCTGGTTGGTAACGTAATTGACGAACATCCTTTTGGAGAAGACCATACAGTTGTTCATGGGACGCGACATTTTTCTCCTGGAACAAAGGTTTATTGTCTCCCAGTTCAATGGGGCGATGGATACGAAAAAATCGCTGTACTAGGCAAACATAGAGGTTCACGAGGACTCATTAGAATTGTAATGGGTAGAGAGTTAATTCATAACTTTAGGTGCCAAAAGGTTTTTTCACCATATGTTATTAAGCGCATGTATGTACGCAATAACCACGGCAGGAACTTTGAGGGTTGGGGGCAATCTGAAGCGGAACATGAAACCATTTTGTCACTACTTCCATGGCTTAATACAACCCCCGAAGAAGAAAAACAAAGAACACTGCTACTTAATAGTTCGCAACTGTCATTCTTGATACATGTTGGCGATACGCCAAACCAGAAAATTCGTTTGAGGATTGAACGACACAGTCGCAGAGATGGTTGTTATGGTGCAGGGTGGTATGGATTCTATAAAATTGGCGAGAAACCAGAACAGTCTATTGGTCTCCTTGATTGGTATGGATACTGGCCAGATGATGTGTCCTACAAAGAATGTAGGTCAAACTACAAACCATCATGTGAACTATTAGGTGGATTTTTAGATGCCGGAATTCTTAACTGGGAGAATACCTATGAGTCTATTCCTACTAATGGTAGACCTCCATTTACGTGGGAATTTGAGGCGGTTTTAGAGCACGGTAGTCTATCGAATGCTGGACGTAATGCATACCCAGAGAACTTTCCATCAGTTATGAGACTTCTGACAGCATGGGGCTTTCCAAAGATTTGGAATTCAACCAGTAATGCACCTGATGCGTTTCTTGATTTGATGCGAGAGCAGAAATAAATCTCAAGCCTCCCTCTCGGTCATCCCTCACAGGTCCATCTCTACCGTTCGCGGAAAATGTCAACTTTGGTGAACAAACAGCAAATCCGTGTGCCCGGTAGGGATATAATCGCAGGTGAACAACAGATGGAGGATTGCCATGAAGATGCACCTCATTGAGCCCGACGCTTACGCTGAGACCACACCTACCGTATTGCTAATTCATCCCATGCTCTCGTCTGCAGAGGGAATGAAAACAGTTCTTGTGAATAACATGGGTGATGACCTGCGCTATCTAGTCCCAGATCTTGCTGCCCACGGAGAAGAAGATGCAACGGAATATGTCTCAGTGTCCCAAGAAGCTGCGCAGATTCATGACTGGCTGCTGGAGCACGACATAACCCATCTCTCCCTTGGCTTTGGCGCGTCCCTTGGCGGCGTGGTTCTGTCTGAACTCCTCAAGTTCCCCGATTTAGTCTTTGACCATCTCTTCTTTGAGGGAACAAGCTTCTGGACGGGTGGATTCCTGGCCTCAACGATGGAATTTGTGCTCAAGAAAGTGTTTCTTGCCAAGCACCGCAAAGCCATTGCAGACCCCGAGTTATCCGTGCAAAAGATGGAACAACTTTACGGAAAAGTTGCAGCTAAGCCTATGTCAGAACACTTTGTTGCAATGAGCGACCAAAGCATCAAGAACATCATTCACGACTGCAGCAACGTTGACCTTCCCACCCTTAGCCCCGACGTACAACGCCACTGCATCTTCACGTATGGCGAGAAGGACTTTGATTTGAAACGTGCAAGACGGATTCTGCCCAAAGTGTATCCCGAGGCCACACTTACTATCTGGCAGGGCTATGACCACTGCGCGCGCATGACCAGTGATTCAGTAGCGTATAGCCA
>CAKAPZ010000006.1 GCA_916720015.1 uncultured Atopobium sp.
AACTCCACACGAGATTTACGATGAGCTGTCTCAGTACGTAATGGGCCAGGAAGACGCTAAGCGCGCTATGTCGGTTGCAGTGTACAACCACTATCGTCGTATTCTTTCGGGCAACGATGAGCCTCAGGAGGGCCAGGAGGATGTTGAGATTGCAAAGTCCAACATCTTACTGCTTGGTCCAACCGGTACTGGTAAAACACTGCTTGCTCAGACGCTTGCTCGTTTTCTTGAGGTTCCGTTTGCTATTGCTGACGCAACAACCCTTACCGAGGCTGGCTACGTTGGTGAAGATGTCGAGAATATCCTGCTTAAGCTCATTACTGCTGCTGACGGCGATGTTGAGCGCGCTCAGGTAGGCATTGTCTACATCGATGAGATTGACAAGATTGCTCGCAAGGCCGAGAACCTCTCTATTACTCGTGATGTCTCTGGCGAGGGCGTTCAGCAGGCACTTCTGAAGATTCTTGAGGGTACGGTGGCAAGTGTTCCACCAACAGGTGGTCGTAAGCATCCTCAGCAGGAGCTTATTCACATTGATACCACCAACATCTTGTTCATCTGCGGTGGCGCTTTTGTTGGCCTGGATAAGATTGTTGCTGACCGTATTGGTAAAAAGGGAATTGGCTTTAACTCTGATGTTGCTCAGAATGTCAAAGAAGGCGAGTCTGAGCTTATCTCCAAGGTAATGCCTCAGGATCTGCACAGGTTTGGCATGATTCCAGAGCTTCTGGGTCGTATTCCTGTTATTACTTCTACTCGTGAGCTTGGTGAGGAAGATCTGATGAGTATTCTCACAGATCCAAAGAATGCTCTTACCAAGCAGTACAAGCGCATGTTTGAGCTTGAGGGCGTAGATCTGGAGTTTACTGAGGACTCACTCAGAGAGATTGCTAAGAAGGCCTTGGCTCGTGGTACGGGTGCTCGTGGTCTTCGCGCAATCTGTGAGTCTACGCTGCAAGAGACTATGTTTGACCTGCCATCAGATTTGGATATCACTAAGGTTGTGGTTACTCCAGAAAGTGTTGGTGGAGAAAACGCCCCAGAAATTATTAAGGGCAAAAAGAAATAACTCGCATAGCAATAAAAAAGGAGGTCGAAAGGCCTCCTTTTTCGTTATAAATTGCCGCCACCAAGTTTGTTGTATGACGTAATAACTTTGGTGCGGGTTTTAGTGCCTGGTGGGAAGACGGTATCAAACAAAGGCATCAAGCCGCGGAAAAGAACACCACTTTGCACACGGTGAGATAGACCTCTTACCGTACGTCTTGACTCTTCAAGCTGTGAACGGAGCTCCTCAAGATACGGGGAGCGACGAGCATAGAACCAGAAAAGACCTGCAAGATCTGAGTTTGGATAGAGCCATGGCCTGTTGTCTGGTCCTGCAAAATGCGCAATACAGATATTCTTACGAGCCTCTTCGTATTCTTCTCGCACGTCTTTTGGCGCCTGAGCAACAATGTGATCACGGCGGAGGAATTGCCAGTCTACCAGGTAATTCCATTTCATGTTAATGCGGAGATAGTGACCGTTCACAAATCTGTTAAGGACATCTTGATCAAGCCAGCGCCATGCACGCATGGTTGAGACCTTAAGAAACTCTTCAGGAGAAATCTGCCTTCTAATCTCTTCTAGGTTCATCAAGATGACGCCTGCCTGGAAGTAATCGTGAGGATCATCCATGCCCAGTTCATTTTTGAGATAGGGACCAACCGTGGCGTCATAGCCATCAATCTGACCAATAGTATCAGCGTCGCGTGTAGCGCCTACTAAATATCCCGTAACATCAATATCGTAGAGTTCTGCGATATCGGTATTGACTACCAGGTCAGAGTCAAGGTAGATGGCTTTATTGACGTTAGGAAGCAGCGAGGGAGCAAGCAGCCTGTAGTAAGTTTCTGGTCTAAAGTGACCATGATGAGGAAGCTCAATATCACCAAGAGCAGCGTCCACATCTAAGAAACCAACATGTACGTTATCAACAAGCTGTGCCTGACGAGTAAGCGTAATCATGCTGGTAGGAGAGAGGTCACGAGTCAAAACAATGATGTCGTAACGACGTTCAGGATTAACGTTCTCAATGATGGACTGAATTGCTACAGATAAATACGGCACAAAGTTATCACTGCAGGCAAAAACAAGCACAACGTCATTAAGGGCAAGACCCAGCTCATCGGATGAGCTTGCAAGCATTGCTCCAGAAAGTTGCGCTCTGCCAGTTCCTGCAAGGCGTTGTGTAGGTATTTTCCGTAATCTTCTCATACGTAAGACTTTAACACTTAGACGCCAAAAACGCCTGCTGCGTTTGTCATTACTTCGGTTTGCACAGAGTATCCACGAGCCTCGCTCAGACCGCTCAGCGCGCGTTTCAGGCTGTCCACAATGTCCGCCGAGCCAATATTCATCTGATCGCTGGAAGGAAGGTCAGTCTCGGTAAGAAGCTTGTCTTTTGGGTACACCTTAGCGTATTCACGACCGCGCTTAGTCTTAAGGCTCATCTCACCAACAGAGAACCAACAACCAAGCTTAATAGCCCTCTGGAGCTCGTCTGAGCTACCGCTAAACCAATGGATGATAGGAACACACGCTTGAGCAGCTCCTGTCTGCTCAAGAATATCAAGCACTGCATCAACGCTTCTAACGGTGTGCATCGAGAGCACTCGAGGTTGGCCGTTACGTGAAAGCTTTGCAGCGCGAGCGCAAATCTGAGTAAAGGCTTTGACCTGTAGTTCTTGCAATCCATCAACACAATAGCGAGAAGAAAAATCTAGTCCGATCTCTCCAATGTAAGGCGTCTGCTCCATCAGTTCTAGCAGGAGATCTATATCTTTTTGAGTAACGCGTCCATCAGAGATATACCAGGGATGTGCTCCAAGTCCCACACGGATGTTGTCTTGCGTAAGCTGAGGAGCAAGTTCTAGGTAGTCGTGAGGAGTAACACCGCAGGTAAAGAAACCTAATCCGGCGTCATGGGAACTTCTCGCTACATTGAGTGGAGAGTCCATAAGATTGGCATGGACGTGTGCATCAAAGTATGTGAGGTTACTCATAACCAAGTCCTGACAAATGCAAAATAACGTCTGAGGCAATCATCTGTCCCATAATAGGAGGGTAGTAGGACATAGTGCCTAGCTTGGCAGATTTGCCTGTTGCGCCCTCTGGTGCAAAAACTGGTCGCGCTGGCTCGGGGGAGTAGAGCACACGGAAATCGGCAAGTCCACGCTTTTTGGACTCTTTTCTCATTACTCTTGCAAGAGCATCGGTATGCGTTTTTGAAAGCGTAGTAATCTCCAGAAGTTCTGGGTGGATTTTATTGCCGCCGCCCATGCTGGAGATGAGGTAGATATCGTTTTTCTGACACCATGCCACAACAGCTAATTTGGCAGAAATGGTATCGATAGCATCAACTACAACATCTGGTTTTGGAAGAGCAGAGAGCTGCTCGTCAACGTTGTCTTTAAGCAAAAACGCGTCAAGGGTGACCACGTGAGCGTCTGGATTAATGTCCAGAATCATCTCTTTGGTAACGTCAACTTTTCTTTTTCCAATGGTACTCACATAGGCAATAGCCTGCCTGTTTAGGTTGGATGCTTCTACTGCATCGGCATCTACTAAAACAAACGAGCCTACACCGCCTCTGGCCAGCGCCTGAACACAGTTTGAACCAACGCCACCAAGTCCTAAGACCATAACGCAGGAATTTTGAATTTGTCCAAGGCGATCTTTCCCCAGGACAAGTTCAAGTCGAGCAGTGGCTTCAGGAATTGTGGCAGACATAGAACTCCTCATAAAATGTATCTGCAGATAGTATTTATTGTTCAAGAGTATAGAGGGCCTTAAAGTACTGATTTTGTTGCAAAAGTTCCTCAAACGAACCCATTTCGATAATACTACCTTCTTTCATTACAATAATTTCGTCAAATTTTTTCAGCTGAGCTTCCTCTAAGTTGTGTGTAATAACTAGGCGTAGTGTTCCTTTGAGATTTGTTATTGAATTTATAATTTGGTCAGTAGTTGAATGGTCAAGTGCTGATGTAGCTTCATCGAAAAACAGAACTTTAGAACCCTTTAACAAACTTCTAGCAATACAGATTCTTTGACGTTCGCCACCAGAAAGGTTTGAACCTGCTTCACCACATTGATAGCTCAGTTTATTTTGTTTAATGAAATCTGTAAGACCGGCCTTTTCACATGCTTGAGAAATAGCATCTTTTGAGTGGTTTTCGAACATAGTAATGTTGTCTTCAATTGATGCATTGAATAAGAAATTCTCTTGTTGTACAAGTGAAACGTTTTGATAGAGACTCTTTTTATCAATAGTTCTTAACTCTAAGCTATCGTAAAATATATTTCCTTGATAACTTAAATTGCCACCCATGAGCAGATTAAATAAAGTAGATTTTCCAGATCCTGATATTCCAACAATTGCATAACTTTTATTAGGCAGAAGTTTGATTGATAAATTTTTCAGCACAGCTTTATTTTGTTCGTAAGCAAATGAAAGATTGTTGATGACTATTCCTTTTGTAACTTTATCTAATGTCTGTTGCCCCTCTTCTTCTTCATTGTCAGCAAGAGTCTCAGAAAATTTTAAAATCAAATCATTTGAAGCCTTACGCGATGCGAGTACCGGTGGAATTGTTTGTAAAGGGAGACTAATGTAATTCATAAGTAACGTAGCCATAAGAATTACACCAGGTGTTACTCCTTGATTTGAAATACAAAGATATGTACCAGCAATCAAAACAGCCCATTGAGATAAGCCGAAAGCACTCCAACTCAGAGTATTAATGAATCGAGTAGTTTTTCTACTTTCTCTTTTTGAGCTTTCAAGAGCGTTATTGTCTTTTTCAAAAAGTCTCACTGCAGCCTTTGTTGCTCCGTAAGCTTTTATCAAAGGAAAGCCTTTTACTAGATCAGTGACTTGGGCAATGAATTGACTAGTTTTCGCAGAAGATTCTTTTTGAATTTTTCCGAGTGTTCCACCTAGCTTTACGCCAATGATTAGAGGAAGAATTGAAGCGGCAATAGCTACAAAAGTTAATGGAATGCTTTGAACCATGAGCATTATGAGGGCCACAATGAAAGATATGCTATCGCTTACCAAAGAAAACATCTGTTCAAGATATGTAGTCTCTATAGTATTTAAATCATTAGTAAGTGCAGATACATAAACGGAACTACCACTTGCTTCAAACGAGTTTATACCTTTTTTCAGCATGTATTTAAATGCAGTGTTGCGATAAGAGTTAGCAGCATGATAGAGATAATTAGGAACAAAATAACGAACCACTAATTTATTTGTAATTGCTGAGATTGTTAATATGGCGGCAAATAGACAACCTTGTAGAAAATCATTAAATGATCCTGACACAGCGGAATTCATGAGAATTGAAGTTATGTAGGGTGAACATACCGTAACTAGTTCTAAAGAAGTTGTAAAGAAAAAGGAGCCGAATAACAACTTTTTATTACTCCAAAAGAGACTCCGCTTAAGGTCATTTTGAATTTCTTTAACAGTGCTTTTCATGTTAAACCTTCTTTACCTGTAGAAAAAGTTGTTGACTATACTTTTGATTTAAATGTTGTTGATTTTTTCAATCAATTTTAGTGTTTGATATGTTTGTTATGGCTTCTTTCAGCTAAAACTTTGAATTGAATGTTGTGACAAATCAATACTACTACTTTTTATACAAAGTGTAATTTTTTATATGTAATATTAAAATTACATTAATATATTCCCCTAAACCACATCTGTTTTAATGCATTATACTGTTCAAATGGTTAATAGGAATACTGCTAAAAGCATATGAAAGGCAAGATTACTGTGGAAGAAATGCCCAAGAATTATGATCCTCAGGCAGCTGAGCCTGAGCTCATTGAAAAGTGGATAAAGGCAGATTGTTATGGTCGTAGCAAGGGAACTGAAGACCGTACAGTAGTTATCCCTCCACCAAACGTTACCGGCATCCTTCACATGGGACATGCCATGGATGACACCATCCAGGACACCTACGTTCGTTATTCTCGCATGCGCGGTTACTCAACTCGTTGGATTCTTGGAACCGACCACGCAGGCATTGCAACTCAGACTAAGGTTGATAAGAAGCTTAAGTCAGAGGGTATTTCTCGTCTTGAAATTGGTCGCGAGAAGTTCCTGGATGCTTGCTGGGATTGGACGCGCGAGTACGGCGGAACCATTGTTTCTCAGATTAAGCGCATGGGCTGCTCTATTGATTTTAATGACGAGAAGTTCACCATGTCTCCTGAGTACACTCAGGCTGTTCGCAAGGTCTTTGTTGACTGGTATCATGACCAGCTCATTTATCGCGGTAAGCGCATCGTAAACTGGTGCCCTCATTGCGAGACTTCTATCTCTGACGACGAGGCAGAGTACGCTGACGAGAAGGGCCATCTTTGGTACCTGCGTTACCCGCTCAAAGAGCCTGTTAATGGCGTTGAGTACATTACCGTAGCAACTACTCGTCCAGAGACTATGCTGGGCGATACCGGCGTAGCTGTTTCTCCTCAAGATCCAGAAAAGGCTGATCTTGTTGGAAAGACCGTTATTCTGCCCATTGTTAATCGAGAGATTCCAATTTTCTCTGACTGGCATGTTGATGCAGGCTTTGGTACCGGTTTTGTTAAGGTAACCCCAGCTCATGACCCTAACGACTTTGCTATGGGTCAGACTCATAATCTTGAGCAGATCAACATCTTTGATGAGCACGCCGTTGTTGTTGACGGTTATGGTGAGTTCTCTGGTCTTGACAGAGATCAGGCTCGTGAGGCTATTGTTGCTTGGTTTGAAGAGCACGGTCTGCTTGATCACGTTGAAGACCTTGATCACTCCGTTATGCATTGCTATCGCTGCGGCACTACGCTTGAGCCATGGCTCTCTGAGCAGTGGTTTGTTGCCGTTGATAAGCTCAAAGAGCCTGCAGCACAGGTAGTCAAAGACGGTCAGGTTACCTTCCACCCAGAGCGTTGGACTCAGACCTACCTTACTTGGATGGAGAATCTCCGCGACTGGAACATCTCCAGGCAGCTTTGGTGGGGACACCGCATTCCTGTGTTCTACTGCGATGATTGTGGCTGGCAGGATGCGCTTATGGAAGACACCGATGTCTGTCCAAAGTGTGGCGGACATCATGTCCACCAGGATGAGGATGTTCTGGATACCTGGTTCTCTTCTCAGTTGTGGACTTTTGCAACACAGGGCTGGCCAGATCATCCTGAGCAGCTTGAGGGTCACCACCCAACGCAGGTCCTGGTAACTGCTCGAGACATCATTGCTCTTTGGGTTGCTCGCATGATCATGAGCTCGCTCTATTTCACCAAAGAGATTCCATTCCACGATGTATACATCTACGCAACCATTTTGGCTAAGGACGGCAGCCGTATGTCCAAGTCAAAGGGTAATGGTGTAGATCCTATGGACCTTATTGCTAAGTATGGTGCAGACGCAATGCGTTATAACCTGCTTACGCTTATCACTAACAACCAGGACGTCAAGTTTGATGCTGTTCTTGATAAGAAGACTCGTGAGCTTATTGAGTCCCCAAGAACTGACCAGGCACGTTCTTTTGTTACTAAGATTTGGAATGCAAGCCGTTTTGTTCAGATGAACCTCGACGGCTACACTGCCGGCATGCCAAAGGCAGAAACGCCAGAAGATGCTTGGATGTTCTCGCGCCTTGCAAAGGTTGTTGCAGAGACAACTGAGCAGCTTGAGACCTATGGCTTTGGTGAGTATGCCCGCAACATTCAGTCCTTCTTCTGGAATGATGTCTGCGACTGGTACATTGAGCTCTGCAAGGGCAGACTTCTGGACGGAACTCCTGATCAGCGCCTGCAGGTTCAGCGCAACCTTGTCTTTGTCCTGGATGTCAGCATGAGGCTTTTGCATCCAGCCATGCCATTTGTTACCGAGAGCGTTTGGGATGCCCTTCCTGCATCTGGTCTTTTGAGTCATGATACAGAGTTCCTGATGGTCTCTGAGTGGCCAGACCCACAGAAGCTTGCAAACTTTATTGACGAGGCAGCTGAGCATAACTTCTCGCTTGCTAAGACTGTTGTTTCTGCTGTTCGTTCTTCTCGCGCACGTTACAGGCTGTCGCCAAAGACAGACCTTGCTGTTGTGGTTAAAGCTCCAGCACAGGATGTTGCAGCTCTTAAGGAACAAGCAGCCTTCATCCAGAATGTTGGACGCGTAAGCTCGCTTGAGGTTGCCGAGGCACCTCAGAAGCCCGCTGGTTCTGTATCTGTTACCGATGCCGGCCTTGAGATGTACGTTGTTCTCGGTGAACTTGTTGACCTTGCTGCAGAGGCCAAGCGCCTTCAGAAAGATCTTGAATCCGCCAAGAAAGAGCTCTCTGGCGTTGAGCGTACCCTTGCTAACCAGGGATTTGTTGCTAAGGCAGCACCTGAAGTTATCGAGAAGAAACGTGCACGCGCAGAAGAACTTACTACGCTTGTTGCTCAGCTAGAACAGCAGATTGCTGACTTCTCATAAGTAAAACTTGATGCGGTGTAACAGCCGCATCTTGTGTTTAGTACGTGCAAATAGTCCACTTTAGGTTAGGAACAACATGTCTGAGGTTAGATCCGATATCGAGATTGCTCAATCATCCGAGATGCTTCCCATCTTTGAGGTGGCAAAGCGTGCGGGTATTCCAGAGGATTTGCTTGAGCCTTATGGTCGTTATAAGGCAAAGCTTGATGCACGTGCTCTGGCAGATAAGCCTCTTCGCGGAAAGCTTGTGCTGGTTACTGCTATTAATCCAACGCCGGCAGGTGAGGGAAAGACCACTACCTCAGTTGGTCTGGCAGATGCCTTGACCAGCTTGGGACAGTCTGCCATGTTGGCCCTTAGAGAGCCTTCTTTGGGACCCGTCTTTGGCGTCAAGGGTGGCGCTGCGGGCGGCGGATATGCTCAGGTAGTTCCTATGGAAGACATCAACCTTCACTTCACCGGTGACTTCCACGCTATTGGCGCTGCAAACAACCTTTGCGCAGCCATGCTGGATAACCATATCAAGCAAGGCAACAGTCTCAACATTGATCCACGTCGTGTTGTGTGGAAGCGCTGCGTAGACATGAACGATCGCCAGCTCAGAAACGTTGTTGACGGACTTGGCGGCATTGCAGACGGCATGCCAAGACAAGACGGCTTTGATATTACCGTTGCCTCCGAGGTCATGGCTGTATTCTGCCTTGCTTCGGGCATCAAAGACCTTAAAGAGCGCCTGGGCAGAATGGTTATTGCCTACACCTATGACCGCAAGCCTGTTACCGTCAGCGATATCCATGCAGAGGGCGCTATGACAGCGCTGCTCAAAGATGCTATTCAGCCTAACTTGGTCCAAACGCTTGAGCATACGCCTGCTCTTGTTCACGGCGGTCCTTTTGCCAACATTGCTCACGGCTGCAATACCGTTGAGGCAACAAAGACTGCTCTGCGTCTTGCAGATTACGTTGTTACCGAGGCAGGTTTTGGCGCAGACCTTGGTGCTGAGAAGTTCTTGGACATTAAGTGCAGAGCTACTGGCCTTGCTCCATCTGCTGTTGTTTTGGTGGCAACTGTTCGCGCTCTTAAGTACAACGGAGGCGTTGCCAAAGCAGACCTTAACCAGCAAAACGTTGAGGCGCTTAAAGAGGGCATTCCTAACCTGCTTCGCCACGTTGACAACATCCAGACGGTCTACGGTCTTCCTGTAGTTGTTGCTATCAATGCATTCCCAACAGACACCTCTGAAGAGCTTGCTCTGGTAGAGGAGGAGTGCAAGAAGCGTGACGTAAATGTTGTCCTGTCTGAGGTTTGGGCAAAAGGTGGAAAGGGCGGCCAGGCTCTGGCTGAAGAGGTTATGCGCCTTTGCCAGACTGAATCTAAGCTCACCTTTGCTTACGACGTCAAAGAGTCTTTGAAGCAGAAAATCACTGACATTGCTACCAAGATTTACCACGCTGATGGCGTTGAATTTGCTCCAAGTGCCGCCAAGCAACTTCAGCAGCTTGAAGAGCTTGGCTTTGGCGAGCTCCCTATTTGTATGGCAAAAACCCAGTACTCTTTTACAGACGATCAGACCAAATTGGGCGCTCCAGAAAACTTTAAGATTACCGTGCGAGAAGTTCGTGTTTCTGCAGGTGCTGGCTTTGTAGTCTGCCTTACTGGTTCTATTATGACCATGCCGGGACTTCCAAAGGTTCCTGCTGCAGAGCATATTGATGTTCTTGATGATGGAAGAATTGTGGGTCTTTTCTAATGTCTTATCCCTCTTCACCTGAAGAAGTTGCGTTTACAACCTATAGCGCTGACTCTTATGCCCAGCATCTTGCTGCTAAAGAGCCTATTCCTGGTGGCGGTAGTGCTGCCGCTTATGTAGGGGCACTTGCAGTGTCTTTGGCTTCAATGGCTGGCGTGTACGCACAAGGAAAACCTGCCTATGCTCAGCATGAAGACGATCTTGCAAAATACATAGCCCGAGCTGGAGCTCTTCGCCAAGACTTCATGGAGCTTATGGACGAGGACTCTCGCCAGTTTTTGTTGGTTTCCAGCGCGTTTAGTGTGCCTAAAGATGACCCAAATCGTGCAGAGATTGTTGAGGATGCTCTTAAAGAAGCAGCTCAACCTCCGCTGAAGGTTATGAGAAAAGTATGCGAGTCCATTGAGCTTCTCGAAGAGATGCTTATCAAGGGGTCTCGCATGCTTCTATCCGATGTGGGTTGCGGTGCCGCTCTTGCGCGTGGAGCTTTGATTGCAGCTTCTCACACGTTGTTTGTAAACACACGTTCTATGCATGACACAGCGTATGCTCAAACGCTGCTTGATGAGGCAGATAAGCTGCTGGACAGCTATGTATCACGAGCTGATGCTGTAAGTGATGCGGTGAGCGCACAGCTTAGACAGGAGGCATAACGTGAGCTCAGAGATTATGTCACAGGAGCTTCGTGGAGCTCCTGTTGCTAAAGCAATAACTGAAAAACTTGCCGCTCAGGTCAAGGAACTTCGCGCACAAGGCGTAACTCCTAAGCTGGTTATTGTTCGTATAGGACAGAAAAGCGATGACCTTACCTATGAGCGCGCGGCTTATACGCGTGCGGAGAAGGTAGGCTTTGAAGTTGAGACCATTGAGCTTCCAGAAGACGCCACACAAGAGCAGGTAAATGCTACGTTTGACCAGGTTTCTGCCGACGCATTGGTGCATGGTTGTCTGCCCATGCGTCCTTTTCCTGCTGGAATTGACGAGCATGAAGCGCTTCAGCATCTAGCACCAGAAAAAGATGTTGATTGCGCAACTGATTCCATGCTGCTGGCAACACTTTGTGGAACTCCTGGTGCCCTGGGACCTTGTACTGCAGAAGCGGTTTTAGCGCTCCTCGATTTTTATCAGGTGCCCCTTGAGGGAGCGTCTGTTGCAGTTGTTGGTCGCTCTAACGTCATTGGTCGTCCAGTTGCTGCGCTTTTAAGTGCAAGAAACGCTACAGTGACGGTGTGCCACAGCAAGACCAAAGACCTTGCTGCTACGCTTAAGCAGGCAGAGGTTGTAGTTGTGGCTGCAGGTCGTGCGCACCTTATTGGAGCTGACTGTGTAAGAGCTGGACAAATCATCGTTGACGTAGGTATTAACTGGGATGAAGCAACTCAAAAGCTTGTTGGCGACGTCAATACAGAGCAGGTAGCTCCTCTGGTAAGTGCTTATACTCCTGTTCCTGGCGGTGTAGGTAGCGTGACAACGGCAATTCTTGCTCGCCATGTTGTTGCCGCAGCTCAAAGAACGCTTGCATAAGAGTGAAAGGTAGGTTGCCTCATGGCAGCGGAAAATAACTATAAAGAGCTTGACCAAGAGCGCGTAAAAGCCGCGGTCAAGGAGTTTTTGCTTGCTATTGGCGAGGATCCAGAGCGAGAAGGTCTGCTTGATACACCAGACCGTGTTGCTCGTGCTTGCGTGGAGCTCTTTGGTGGCATGCAGGAAAACCCTGCAGCTCACCTGCGCAAGCAGTTCCATGAAGAGGGCAATAAAGAGATGGTTATTGTCCGCGACATTCCTTTCTCGTCTACCTGCGAGCATCACATTCTGCCCTTTGTGGGCAAGGCGCACGTCTGCTACATTCCACAAAAGGGTCGTATTACCGGTCTTTCCAAAATTGCTCGCTGCGTTAGCGGATTTTCTCGCCGTCTGCAGGTACAGGAGCGCCTTACAGGCCAGATTGCAGACGCCATGGTAGAAGAGTTGGATCCCTTGGGTGTTTTGGTGGTTATGGAGGCCGAGCATACGTGCATGAGCATGCGCGGCATTAAGGCATCGGGAGCTCTTACCACCACATCTGCGGTTCGCGGCATTTTTAAAACTAACGAGAAAACCCGTGCAGAGGCTATGCGTCTGCTTGGTCTATAAGAGGTACGTGCGCTATGAGTTATTCTGTTCCCTTTTCTGTGCCTGAGTTGAGCTATGAGCAGTCGCTAAAGGTGCTACACGATACAAAAAAGTTTGGTATTCAGCCCTTGCTTGAGAGTGTGGAAGACATGCTCAAAGAGCTGGGCAACCCCGACCTCTGCTTCAAGAGTGTCCAGATTGCCGGCACTAATGGCAAAACGTCTACCTCTAGATACACTGCAGCTCTGCTTAAAGGAGAGGGCCTCAAGACCGCTCTCTATACCTCTCCTGAGCTCATCAGCTATACCGAGCGTATGGAGATCAACGGCACACCTGTTTCTGAGGAAGCTTTTGCGCACGGCGTCTCTGCAGCTCAGGTGGCAGGGGAGCGCGTTAACGCAGAGCGTCTTGCCTCAGGTGAGCGTCCCTATGACATCACCGAGTTTGACTTGCTTACCGTTGCAGCTTTGGTTGTCTTTGCTGAGGAAGAGGTTGACGCTTGCGTACTTGAGTGTGGCATGGGCGGCAGGTGGGACGCAACAAGCGCTGCTCAAAACATCATCTCCGTTGCTATTACTGGCGTTGGTCTGGATCATACGCGCATCTTAGGTGATACCCTCGAGGCGATCGCTGGCGAGAAGGCCGCCATCATCAAACCTGGTCGCACCTGCGTGCTTGGCGTGGGAACGACAACTCCTCAGAGCGTCCAGGATGTATTTTTGTCCCAGGCAGCTTCTGCGGGTGTTGTCCCAACTCTTCTTGTAGCTGACAAGCCAGAAGACGTTGAGGGAGAGGTTTCTGCTGGTCAGTCGTCTGATCACCCAGAGCTACCTCACGCACATTTCTTCATTACCAAAAAGCCTAAGAGCATTGGTTTTCCGCTAGAGCTTACAGTTGTCACGCCTCGCGCAACCTACGAGGATCTTGCCGCACTTAAACCAAGCTACCAGGCAGCAAACATTGCCCTGGCAACCTGCTTAGCTGAGGATTTTCTGGGGCGTCCACTTGATGCAGAAAAAGCGTTTTTCTCCACAACTAGGTGCCCTACACCCGGCAGGTTCCAACTGCTTCAGCCTAAGCCTTTAGTGCTTATCGACGCGGCTCACAACCCCCAGTCAATCGAGACATTCTTAACTGCTATCCGCTCAATTGAGCCAGAAGTAGCCAATCGACCTATGCTTTTAACGGCTGTTTTTGCAGATAAAGACGTTAAGGGCATCTCAGAACTTCTCGCCAAAGAGTTCCCTGAGGTAGCGGTAACCCAGACAGACAACGATCGTGCCATGGACGCAGAAGAGCTTGCTGAACTGTACAAAGCCTGCGGCGCCAACGTGGTAGCGGTCTACAGAAGCGTCCCCGAGGCAGTGGACGCCTTGCGCGAGAAGGGCTTTGTGGCATGTGGAACAATTTCACTTGCTGGCGAGGTTGCTGCACAATTTAGTGATGCTTTGGTAAAATAAATTTATCTGCGACATTTCGCGCATTTTTGAGGCGGTTTGTCGTACGATTTAGGAGAGAACAAAAGGCCAGCAGAAGGGGCTGTCAGATGCAGGAGATTCTTGATCAGATTATTACACCTGAGGTACGTATGGTTATCTACCTCATGGTTATTTGCGTCGTAATGCTTTATATCCTTTCCATCATCTACGTTATTCGCGATGCTCAGCGTCGTGGCGCAGAGCCTTGGTGGATGTGGGCAGTCATTTCTGTTGTTCCTGTTGTTGGTCTGCTTGCTTACGTTATTTTGCGTCCAAGCAGCTACCTCATTGACCGTGAGGAGCAGGATCTTGACATTGCCCTTCGTGAGCACCAGCTGTCTCACTACGGCATCTGCCCTAAGTGCTCCGCTCCAATTGACCGCGATTTTATCGTGTGCCCAATCTGCAATACGCAGGTTAGAAACGTTTGCCCAACATGCCATCGTCCACTAAACGCAGACTGGAAGGTTTGCCCTTACTGCCGTACTCGCATTCAGTAACGTTTGGTTTTGTTCTTTATGATGGCAATCTGGTGTTTTACAACAGAGACTATGTAGGCGTCTGCTCCTAAGCTCCTGTGTGAGCAGAGTAGGCGCCGTGCCTGTTTCTATGAGTAGCTACCTCTGAGGGGTTTTACATGAAGGTTTTATATAACGACGGCCATGTTGGCGAGATTAACGATGCAGCTGAAGAGCTTGAGGTTATTCGCCACGATGCAGCTCACCTGCTTGCTCAGGCTTTGAAGCGTCTGTACCCACATGCACAGTTTGCCTATGGTCCAGCAACCGAAAATGGTTTCTACTATGACGTTGATCTTGGAGACACTAAGGTTAACGAGGACGATTTTCCAGCTATCGAAGATGAGATGAAGAAGATTGTCAAAGAGAACCTCAAGATTGAGACGTTTGAGCTTCCTCGTGATGAGGCTATTGCCTATATGAAGGAGCGCGGCGAGTCTTACAAGGTTGAGCACATTGGCGATCTTGCTCCTGACGCACACATCACCTTCTACAAGCAGGGTGAATACGTTGACATGTGCGTTGGCCCTCACATGCTCTACACTAAGGGTGTTAAGGCCTTCAAGCTGACCAGCATTTCTGGTGCGTATTGGAAGGCCGATAAGAACAACAAGATGCTCACCAGAATTTATGGTGTTGCGTTTGGTTCCAAAGAGGAGCTTGCTCAGTACCTCAAGATGATTGAAGAGGCCGAGAAGCGCGACCACAGGAAGATTGGTCGCGAGATGGAGCTCTTCATGATGTCCGACTTTGGTCCAGGCTCTCCATTCTGGCTTCCAAACGGCATGGCCCTGCGCAACGCTCTGACCGATTACTGGCATGAGATGCAGGCTCGCTTTGGTTATCAGGAGGTTCAGACTCCACTGATCCTCTCGCGTTCCCTTTGGGAGACTTCTGGTCACTGGGACCACTACAAAGAGAATATGTACACCACCACGGTAGATGAAGAGGACTTTGCAATTAAGCCTATGAACTGCCCTGGTGCTTGCTTAATTTATAAGTCCAAGCCACGTTCTTATAGGGATCTTCCTATGAAGCTGGCTGAGGCTGGTCTTGATCACCGTTACGAGATGAAGGGTGCTCTGCACGGCCTGTTCCGTGTTCGTGAGTTTACTCAGGACGACGCACACCTCTTTATCCGCCCTGATCAGATTACTGAGCAGGTCACGGATGCATCTCACCTCATTACCGCTTACTATGCACAGTTTGGCTTCCCATACCGCGTTGAGCTCTCTACGCGCCCAGAGGATTCTATGGGTTCTGATGAGGATTGGGAGCGCGCTGAGCAGGGTCTGCGTGATGCACTTGAGTCTATGGGCATTGAGTACGTTGTCAACGAGGGCGACGGTGCTTTCTACGGTCCTAAGATTGACTTCCATCTGACCGACTGCCTTGGTCGCTCTTGGCAGTGCGGTACCATCCAGCTTGACTTCCAGCTGCCTCACAACTTCCAGCTTGAGTACATTGACTCCGACGGTACCAAGAAGCAGCCAATCATGATTCACCGCGCTGGCTTTGGTTCCTTCGAGCGCTTCATTGGTATTCTGACCGAGAACTACGAAGGTAAGTTCCCTGTCTGGCTGAGCCCATGCCAGGTCAAGGTTCTTCCTGTCTCCGAGAAGTCTCGCCCTTATGCTCATGAGGTTGCCGAGAAGCTTGCTGCCGCTGGTATTCGCGTTAAGGTCGATGACCGTGACGAGAAGATCGGCTATAAGATTCGTGAGGCTCGCTCACTTGACCGTGTTCCTTACATGCTTATCCTTGGTGAGCAGGAGGTTGAGGCAGGAAACATTTCTGTCCGCGATCGCTCCAACGAGACTCACGTCGCAGAGCTTGACGAGTTCATTGCTCAGGTTGTCAAAGAGAATGCTGAGCGCGTTGGTTAATAGGGTTTCAGACAAAGTACGGGTTACGGGCGGTACCGCACAGGATGGCGCAGGTGGCACGAAGAGTGTCGGCGCAATCGACGGCGTCACGCAAACCGCAACCGACGTTGTCACGCAGACCGTAACCGATGTTGTAGCTGAATACGTAAAAATGACAGGGGCAGGCCGTGCGCGGCTTGTCCCTGTTTCCTATGTAGACGAACTTCTCGCCACACTGGTTTCGGGCGGTGCAACCGTCGTGGAGCCGCTTACTGGCGTGCCTGTTGAGGTGTGCGACATCAAAGGCAGAGCCGCAGCAGGGGAGTTGCTTGTGGCAGACGTGCGTACGATTGGAGCCGAGTTCAGCCCCGCATGCCGTCTGGGAGCAGAGCTTGCAGTGGCCGAGGACGCTCGGGTGCCGGGATATGTTGTCGTGTGCATGCGGAAGTGCTGCATACCGTGGGTAGCAGAGGCTGTTGAAGCTAAGGCGTGTTCTGCAGAGGACGTGACGGTAGCTGCCACGGGAGCAGAAGAGCAGGCGAGTGCACGGGTTTCTCGCCACGCGGCGAGCGACGCGGCGCAGGTGGTTGCCGCGTACCTGGCGTGCCATCCGTGCGTCGAGGCGGTGCGCTATCCGGGTCTCAAGACGGACCCGAGCTTTGCGCGCGCAACGTCGCAATTGGTGGGTGGATTTGGCCCGTACGTGGATTACACGTGGAAAGAATCGCCAGGTGAATGGCATAGATTTACAGCAACGGATGAAGACGCCAGAACGCAGATTATAAATTTTGAGAGACTCGGTTAACGGTAAGCACTTGTTTAGCAGACCTTGGTATAATTTGAATTAATGTTCCTAAACAGAAGGGGATTTTATGGCAAAGAAGGCTACTCAAATTGAGGATGTTGATACTTTGCTCAAGCGCCTCGAGGAGATGCGTGAGGCACAGGCAGAGTTTGCAACATTTACTCAGGAGCAGGTCGATAAGATTTTCTATGAAGCTGCTCTTGCGGCCGAGAAAAATCGTATCCCTCTTGCTCGCATGGCAGTTGAAGAAACTGGCATGGGTGTAATGGAAGACAAGGTTATCAAGAACCATTACGCAGCAGAGTACATTTACAACAAGTACAAGGACATGAAGACCTGTGGCGTTGTAGAGGATGATCCAGCTGCAGGTTATCGAGTTGTAGCCGAGCCAATGGGTATCGTAGCTGCAGTTATTCCAACTACTAACCCAACTTCTACCGCAATTTTCAAGACACTTCTTGCTCTGAAGACAAGAAACGCCATTATCATTTCCCCACACCCACGCGCTAAAGAGTGTACCATTGCTGCCGCTCGTATTGTTCGCGATGCTGCCGAGAAGGCCGGCTGCCCCAAGGGTATTATCGACTGGGTACCAGCTCCTACCATTGATATGACTGCAGCAGTCATGAGCAATGCTGACATCATCCTGGCAACTGGTGGTCCAGGTATGGTTAACGCAGCTTACTCTTCTGGTAAGCCAGCTCTGGGCGTTGGACCTGGTAACACTCCTGTTATCATCGACGATACTGCAGACATCAAGCTTGCAGTTAGCTCCATCATCCACTCCAAGACCTTCGACAACGGTATGATTTGCGCTTCCGAGCAGTCTGTTACCGTTCTTGACAGCGTATATGACCAGGTTAAGAAGGAGTTTGCTGATCGCGGCTGCTACTTCCTCCAGGGCAAAGAGCTTGACGCTGTCCGTAAGACCGTCATCGTTAACGGTGCTGTTAACGCAGGTATTGTTGGTAAGTCTGCTCACTTCATTGCAAAGACCGCTGGTGTTGATGTTCCAGAGAAGACCAAGGTCCTTATTGGTGAGGTAACCTCCGTTGAGCCTTCAGAAGAGATGGCTCACGAGAAACTTTCTCCGGTTCTTGGTATGTATCGAGCAAAGACTTTTGACGAGGCTATTGCTAAGGCAGAGCGTCTTGTTGCTGATGGCGGCTACGGTCACACCAGCTCTCTTTACGTCAACATCAACGAGAAAGAGAAGATTGCTAAGCATCAGGAGGCAATGAAGACCTGCCGTATCCTGATCAATACTCCTTCCTCTCAGGGTGGTATTGGAGACCTCTACAACTTCAAGATGGCTCCATCCCTAACCCTTGGCTGCGGCACCTGGGGCGGCAACTCCGTCTCCGGCAACGTTGGCCCACAGCACCTGCTTAACTACAAGTCTGTTGCAGAGAGGCAAGAGAATATGCTTTGGCTTCGTGTACCTGAGAAGGTCTACTTCAAGAGGGGCTGCATGCCTCTTGCTCTCCGTGAGCTCAAAGAGGTCTATAACAAGAAGCGCGTCTTCATTGTCACAGACCAGTTCCTATACAAGAGTGGCTTCACCAAGACTATCGAGGAGACCCTGGATTCCCTGGGTATTGTTCACTCTTCATTCTGGGATGTTGCTCCAGACCCAACCCTTCAGTGCGCTCTTGAGGGTGTAGCTCGCATTCGCTCCTTCGAGCCAGACTGCATCATCGCAATCGGCGGCGGTTCTGCTATGGACGCAGGTAAGATTATGTGGTCCATGTACGAGAACCCAGAGGAGAAGTTTGAGGACATGGCAGCGGACTTCTTGGATATCCGCAAGCGTGTCTACAACTATCCTAAGATGGGCAACAAGGCATTCTTTGTTGCAATCCCAACCTCTTCTGGTACCGGTTCCGAGGTAACTCCATTTGCCATCATCACTGATGCTGACAACGGCGTTAAGTACCCACTTGCAGACTACGAGTTGCTGCCTAACATGGCAATTGTTGATACCGACAACATGATGAGCCAGCCTAAGGGTCTGACCTCTGCTTCTGGTATCGACGTCCTTACTCACTGCCTCGAGGCATTTGTCTCCATGATGGCATCTGACTACACAGACGGTATGGCTCTTCGTGGTATGAAGCTGGTCTTTGAGTACCTGCCACGTGCTTATGACAATCCAAACGATGTCGAGGCACGCGACCACATGGCAAACGCTTCCTGCTTGGGCGGCCTTGCATTTGCTAACGCATTCCTGGGTGTCAACCACTCCATGGCTCACAAGCTGGGCGCTTTCCACCACATTCCACACGGTTGGGCAAACGCAGTTATCCTTACTCGCGTTATGCGCTACAACGCAGCTGAGCGCCCAACAAAGATGGGTACTTTCCCACAGTACGATCACCCACACACTCTTGCACGTTATGCTGAGGCAGGTCGTTTCTGCGGTGTTACCGGTAAGGATGACCGTGAGGTCTTTGAGAACTTCGTTAAGAAGATTGAGGAGCTCAAGGCATACATCGGCGTCAAGGAGACCATCAAGGATTACGGCGTAGATGAGAAATACTTCCTTGATACTTTGGACGAGATGTCTGAGCAGGCATTCGATGACCAGTGCACTGGCGCAAACCCACGCTACCCACTTGTCTCCGAGATTCGCGAGCTCTACCTGGATGCTTACTACGGTCGCGAGCCAGGTTTCTACGAGGACTAATCCTCGCACCAGCGCGCCGCGCCCGCCGCTGCGGAGCGCGTAAAGCACAAAGCAAGAGCCGGTTACCTAAAACCCAGGTAACCGGCTCTTTTGTTAGCCTACTAAATATAATCACTTGCTTAGTTGATGAGCCATTTTGATTGAAACCTTGACCCTAGAATCACAAAACAC